>CAJXUT010000007.1 GCA_913061365.1 uncultured Colwellia sp. | reverse complement strand
AGATCTACACTATCCTCTTCGTCGGCAGCGTCAGATGTGTATAAGAGACAGATTAGAAATATCATTTTTGCGATTATATTAATCGCTTTGGCATACGCATTATTTGCTAATCAAGATTTTTTATTTTCTTCAGATAGCCCTCAAGAAATATCCGCCGAAGTTGTAGAGCTTAAAGAGGCTACCCCAAAAGAGCCCGTAGCAAAGGCTACACCAGAAAAATCTCATTACCAGCAAGGAAGAACAAACACTAACGCAGCAGCCGATGGTTTATCTAATTTTTACGCTAAAATATATGGTGATGGAATTAGTAAAAATGGACCTAAAATTCGAAATAACGTTATCTTCTTGCCAGAGCCCAGAGGAGATTTAATTAAAATATTGCAAGCAAGAGAGATGACAGTTAGGCCCTATCTAAAAAGCTGGCAAGGAAAAACGGACTCTAGAATTTTTAGAAAAGGTCAAACATTGTATCAAAAATTAGCGGAATACGCTGAACAGGATGGTCTTGAAATAATTTGGTGGATCAACAAAGATTTCATTGTTAAAGACCCGTTTCGTATTGAAAAAAATATTTTAAAAACCGCTTACCTCATTGGTGAAGCGGTTTCCGGGCACTATCCTGAAGGCATTAATAGCTATTTTTGTTATCGTCAACGGGCTTTAGTTTTTGTTAATGAAGCGCCTAAATATCTTATTGATGAATGTATATTCTTAAGACCTAAAGATGCTTATTAACATACAAAGTTATATTAATTAATTTAAAAACTTTTGCCATATTGATATAACTTGATTTCTCTCTTCTACTGCATCTTTGTTCATTAATAACACTTCATTTTGTAACGTTGCTTTATGACCTAAACCTCTTAGCGCTTGATAACTTTTAGCTAAGAGTTTTTGATCTTCTTTAGTTAACAATTCAATATTTGCTAATACTTTGAATGTGCTTAAGTTATCACAACGCTGGCTCAAACTTTCGTGCGTATGACAATGTGCCAGTACTAAATATTGTGCTAAAAACTCAATATCAACTAAACCACCTACCCCTTGTTTAATATCAATGAGTTCGTCTTTAGATTTATCTAGATGCTTACGCATTTTTTCTCGCATCTCTGCCACATCTACTTTTAATTTATCAACGTCACGTTGTTCACTTAATATTTGGTGACGAATTTCATTAAAACGTTGTTCGATAACACTATTACCATAAACCACACGAGCTCGAACTAATGCTTGATGCTCCCATGTCCATGCTTCTTCTTTTTGATACTGCTCAAAAGTGTTTATATGCCCTACTAAAACACCAGAGTTCCCAGAAGGACGTAGGCGCATATCCAACTCATATAAAATACCGCTAGTCATACGCGTATTAAAAATATGCATAATGCGTTGCGCTAGTTTCATGTAAAACTGGCTAGCCGGCACACTTTTATCGCCATTACTTAGCCCTGTTGTTACATCTCCTTCTGGACTATTATGCACAAAGACTAAATCAAGATCTGAGCCATAACTCAGTTCATTGCCCCCCATTTTACCGTAAGCAATTACCCCAATACCTTTATTATGTAATACCGTTTGATTTAAATTTTGTTCATTACTTTCGGCATTAACAAGAGACTTTGGCGCACCAAAGCGAGCGATGACTTGTTGCCAACCAATGTTAATTACTTCAGCTATAATTGCTTGTGCTAATGCAGTTAAATGCTGGCTTACTTGCTCTACGCTTAGTACTTCAGAAATATCTGCCGCCGCTATACGTAATTGTTGGGCTTGTTTAAATAATCGTAAGCCGTCCATTTGTGCTTCAAGATCTTCCTCTGGAATGCGTAGCATACTCTCACGCAGTTCATGCCCATAAGCAGAAATTTCTGTTGGGTTATGTAATAAACGAGGATCAATTAATTCGTCTAATAAAATTGGAGATTTAGCAATATAATCTGTCACCCAACGGCTTGCTTGGCATAAGTGAATTAGTTGTTTTAAAGCACCTTCATTTTCAAACAATAGTTCGAGGTAAGCGGTGCGGGTCACTATCTTTTTAAATACATGTAAAACACGTTCAAGTACAAATTCTGCTTGCTTAGCTTGCTCAATATGACAAATAAGTAACGGGACTAATTTATCTAATACTTGTCTTCCTCTGTTACCGATACTACGTTTACTTACATCATCTCTAAAGTCTGATAATAAACGCCAAATACTCTCACTGTTCCAATGTACTTCATCGTTATCTCCTTGCTCTTGCTCTAACCAAGCAATGGACTCTTCATCACTCCACCGACTATGCCACAAGGTTGTCCAGTGTTGATCTTGTGCTTGATGATTTGGACTTTCAATTCCAATAAGTTGATCAAACTTGTCATGAACAGCATGCATATGCTGGTCAAGCACTAAACAAAAATCTTCCCAAGAATTAAATTCCAGTACATGCAGTAATCGTTCTTTGTCTAAATCATTATCTGGTAACGTTTGCGTTTGCTTATCTGCTAAAGCTTGTAAAATATTTTCAACTCTACGTAAAAAGCAATAAGCATTTTCTAACACTAATTTACTGTCTTCTTCTAACTCACCTGAAATCACTAATTCAGGTAATACAGTGAGTAGTCGGCGTTGTTGCAACTCTTTAACTCTTCCACCACGAATTAACTGAAATACTTGCACGATAAACTCTATTTCACGAATACCGCCGGCTCCCAATTTAATATTATTTACTAACTGCTTACGCCTCACTTCTTGTGAGATCATCATTTTCATACGTCGCAAACTATCAATTACACTAAAATCAATATAGCGTCGATAAACAAAAGGTCTTAATAGTTTGGAAAGTTGTTGGTGATATTCATCTTCACCGTTAAGTGGTGGTATTACACGTGCTTTAAGCATGGCATAACGTTCCCAATCTCTTCCTTGTTCTTGGTAGTAATCTTCCATTGCACTAAACGTTAAAACTAACGGGCCACTTTCTCCAAAAGGCCTTAGACGCATATCAACACGATAAACAAATCCATCAGCCGTTTGTTGATGTAAAGAGGTAATCAACTTTTGCGCTAAACGGGTAAAAAACTGTTGGTTCTCAATACTTCTTCTATGCCCTTGAGTTTCACCGCTGTGAGGATATACAAAAATCAAATCAATATCAGACGAGAAATTTAATTCATATCCACCCAACTTCCCCATTCCATAAACGAGTAATGGTTGAACTTCACCTTCTCTACTTGTTGGAGTTCCCCATTTTGTTTGACAAAATGTTGTTAACCAAGAAAGACTACTTTGAATAAGCGCATCAGCTAGTAATGATAAACGTTCTAGTGATTGCTCAAGAGGAATGTCGAGTACTAAGTCAGCAATGGCTATATTAACCATTTGTTGTAATCGAAAACGTCTTAATATCCGATGTAACTGCTCCTCTGTTTCACAGTCAACTAATAAAACACGTAATAATTCTGCATATAATGGTACTGTTTTTTCATAGACATCTTTATTTACAAATAAACTCATCACTAAGTCTGGTGCTTGTAGTGCACTGGCTAAAACAAAATCACTCAAGCTAATGGCCAACTTAAAGTCTTCAAGCTGTTCAGGTGTTAGCGCTTGATAACATTCAGAATGTTGCTGACTAAATTGTTCCCAGCTTTTTTCTTTTTGTTGCGTTAATAGAGGAGATAAATTTACAGATGATGAAGATGTATACACAAGCAGTCCTTTTATTACTTAAAATAAATGCATCAAGATAGTATAATCAAGACAATATAATTTGAACATAGACATAATATGTCATTAATGCTATTAATTAACTTGAACTATTCACTACCTGTTGCTCTCCAAGTGTCGTTATAGAGAAACAGGCGTAAAACAATGAAGTTCCAGTATTATAAAATTTCAATAAAAATGTTTGTTGAATGAATAATATTAACATAGCATTTTTATGGAGATAATAGCAGAAATGCAAAGGCTAAAAGACTCTTTTATCAAACAATTTCTTAAAGAAATATGCACTAGATCAACATTAGTGCTCTCTATTTTATTGTTATCTGCTTGTGGTGGTGATCCCATTAAAGAGCAAGCTCTACAACAACTCCCTATAACTGAACAAAGAGTTACTCAACTAGGTGAGGCGTTAAGTGATGGTCAAGTACGCAATGCTAACTTAATACGTCAGTATGCCGAAAAAGTATCAAAATTAAAGCCAGACCTAAATACCTTAGTTGCTGAATTTAGTAAAGATGCAACAACACAAGGCCCAATGTATCGCGCTTTACTAGATAGAGTAAATACCGCTAAAAATCAGCCACAAATATTTGCCTCTAGCCAAGCACTTTATGATGAATTACTTAATATTTATCAAGCTGCAGATCCGGTGCTTTATTCAGATGCCCTAAGTGATCCTTTAAATGTATTAGCCGATATGTCCGATGGCCAACTTCCTCGAGTAAATTCGCTTTCTAAATCACAATCTCAACAAGCAAATAATGCGCAAGACTTTGGTACTGGTGAACAACTTATCGGTAATCCAAGTTATGGTAATTGGCAAACAGCTAGTAACGGTATGTCATTTTGGGCATGGTATGGTGTGTATTCTCTTATGGGGAATATGCTAGGTCGACCTGCTTACTATAATGATTGGGGAAGAAGTAGAAACTACAGTTATTATAATGACTATGGTAGAACTCGTTATAGCTCACCTAATCAGTTAAAAAAACAAACTCAGCTTGATCAGCGTACTAAAAAGTCATTCGCTAGCAGAGGTCAAAAATTTAGTAGCCCTTACAGTAAAAACCGTACTGGTTCATCTAGCTTATCTTCTAAAAGTAAAACAGCACAATCAAGTGCTAATCGCTTTCGAAGCAATACGGCTAAAAAAAGTAATTATGCAAGTAAGTCAAAGACGCAATCTAAGTTTAAAAAAAGCTCAAGCTTTAGAAACTCTAATACCAATACATCACGCAGTTTTCGACGTGGTAAGTAACAGGAAATAGGAAAAATAGTTATGAACACATTGATAGATTTTGTTGGTGTTAATCAAGAGTTACTCATTTATTTAGCCATAGATATCACTATTGCTATCGTACTTTTAGGCGCAATGCGGTTTTTATTAGGCTTAACAAGCAAAGTAAATAGTACAGAAGAATTAGCTCAAAAAGATAATTTTGCTTTTGGAGTAAGTGTTGCTGGTAGCATTTTAGCTTTAGGTATAGTGTTAACTGGTGCTATTACCGGAGAAAATGCGCCAAGTTATTTGATGGAAATTATCGGCATGTTGGCCTACGGTATTTATGGGTTGATACTGATTAAAGTGGGTCGAATCATACAAGATAAAGTTGCATTACAACATTTAGATAAAACAGCATTAATAAAAGATAAAAATCTCACTATAGGCATTATTGATGCTGCAGGTGCAATTGCTACAGCGATTATTATTCGTGCCGTTCTGCTTTGGGTTGATGGTTTAGATATCTCTACTTTCATAGCAATTACCAGCGGCTTTATTGTTGCACAGGCGGTATTAGTTTTAGTCACTCGCATTAGAGAGAAAAAGTATGCTAAAAATAATCAAGAAGATTGCTTGCAAGAAGCACTTAGCGATGGGCATTTAGCACTTGCTATTCGCTATAGTGGTCAAGTTATTAGTACGGCGCTTGCTGTTACCGCGGCGAGTCACTTTCTTGTTTATAGTCCAGATACACTAATTATTAATTTACTAGGATGGTTAGTTTTTGGTATTACCATGACCATATTAGTTTCACTGTTGACATCCATTGCTAAACGAATTGTTCTTTGGGGAATCAACTTAGTAGAAGAAGTAGATCAACAACATAATATTGGCGTTGCTAGCATAGAGATGGCAACCAGTATTTCAATTGCTCTCATACTAACGGCATTGATGGCTTAAGCAAAGTTAGTCACTTCAATTTAGCGTTACGATCTGCGCAATAAGTGCGATCGTAACTTAACTCAAAATACCATACTAACATTCTTCAATATCTCGATATTAACAACACTAGATAATGATTTCATAACGACAGAGTAAATTGTCCTTTATGCCCGAAAAAAAATCCCACCTCATTGATGACACTTTACTTATTCTCGCGATGGCAATTCTTGCTGGATGTGGTTTAATTTACGAATATCTTCTCTCTCATTATGCAGGTCGAGTGCTTGGTGTAATGGAAAGCACTATTTACACAATGATTGGCTTAATGATAGTGTCAATGGGTCTAGGTGCTTTTGCTGCGCGTAAAGTACGATGTGCTTTTAATGGCTTTGTTTATTTAGAGTTAATTATTGCTTTACTTGGTGCCTGCTCAATTTTAATTATCGGCGGCCTGATTGCCATAACGCAAATGATGCCACACCTGATTGCTGATATGTTTTCTCTTCCTCCTGACATGATTCCCAAAGGAGGACTCTTTAAGCAGCTCAGTTTTATTGCGATAAATAGTCCGTATTTTTTTGGTGTTATATTAGGCTTCCTTATCGGTATGGAAATTCCTCTTATTGCCAGAATTCGTGAAGAAATACACAATAAACACCTCGCCAATAACCTAGGCACAATTTATGGTGCAGATTACATTGGAGCAGGTATTGGTGCAGCTATTTGGGTAGTTTTTTTACTCAGCATAGATATCAGTAAAGCTGCTGCATTAACGGCAAGCTTAAACCTTATTGCGGGTGCCTTTTTTGTTTTACGGTATTGGCATAAACTAGTTTGGCGTAAAACCTTTATCGGTTTACATTTCGTATTAGCATTCATTATTGTACTTATGTTCAATTACGGTAATCATTGGCTTAATCAAATGAATAGCTTGTTATATTTAGACAAGGTTGTTCATGTTCAAAAAACTCGCTATCAGCAACTTACTTTCACCGAGCGCCATTTAGGAGTAAATGCTGGCACATCGCAAAACAGCATCATTAATTTTTACCTTAATGGCCGCTTACAATTTTCATCCTTTGACGAACATGTATACCACGATTATTTAGTCGCACCTGTTTTAGCCGCTTCTGCTCGCCAAGAGAAAATACTTATTGTTGGCGGTGGTGATGGATTAGCATTACGAGATGTACTGAAATATCAACCTAAACAAGTTACGTTAATAGATCTAGACAGCGAGTTAATAGATATATTTAAAACTCCAGAGAAGCATTTAAATAGTAACTTAGCCCGAAAAATTAGTCATTTGAATAGTCAGAGTTTACAAGATAAGCGTGTAACTATTTTACGTAATGATGCATTTATAATGGTTAATAAGTTGATTGAAACTGGGGAAGTATTTGATGCCATTATCGTCGACTTACCAGATCCAAGCCACCCCGATCTTAATAAACTATATACCGTTAATTTTTATGCTAAATTAAAGCAGCTACTCTCTGGAGATGGTTTAATTGCCATTCAGTCAACAAGCCCTTACCATGCGAAAGACTCCTTTATTTCCATAGGTAAAACATTAAAAGCTGCAAGTTTCCCACATGTGCAACAATACCATGACAATGTTCCTAGCTTTGGCGAGTGGGGTTGGACTATTGCCTCTAAAGCCGGAAAAAGCCCGCTTGCACGTCTAAATGATTTAAACGAGTTACCGGTAAAACATAGTTGGCTTAATTTAGACATATTAAAAGCCGCTTTTATTTTTCCAAATAACTTTTATATAAACAAAGAAAAAGTTGATATCAATACCTTGGGAAGTCATACACTTTACCAGCTGCATCAAAAAGCATGGAAAACACAACAGGGTCTCAATTAGCCCCTTTTATAAATAGTAAATAAAAAACTTACATAGAAAACAAAAAGAGCTTGACATAATATGTCAAGGTGTTAAATTTAACAACGCTGACATATTATGTCATATATATTTTTGATAAGGATAGGAAATACATGAATATTCATACTATAGCCGATCATTTGAATAGTTTGGCCGACAATTCAGAAACTGGAATGGACTTTGACTGTCAACCAATCTCTGGTGAAGTCGATGTATTACAAATAACACTACTAGGCCGAGAAGAATTACCTATATTTCTATCGGTAACCGATGACCAAATTTTATGTATCAGCTACCTCTGGGGTTCTGAAGAAGTAAAAACTGAATGTGTAAATACCATGCATGAGAGCATGTTAGAAATGAACATTCCAATGCCTTTATCGTCCTTTTCAAAAATTGGTGATAAATATGTAGTTTTCGGTGCATTATCTATCAACTCAACGTTTGATGATATTGAACATGAATTGGCAGTATTAAGTAATAATGCCATAGAAGTAATTGATGATATGAGTGACTACTTGCTTTAAGTCGTACAAATTACGACCAAGAAATTAAACTAAGATGTCATCTTATTAGGAGAAAAAAATGAGTATATTTAAAAAGATTATGACCGCAATTCGTGGTGGTGCTTCAGAAGCTGGTGAAGCCATTGTAGATGCAAATGCTACCCGTATTTTTGAACAAGAAATTCGTGATGCTGAGAATCACTTAACTAAAGCAAAACGTGACTTAACCGGTGTTATGGCAGAACAAATGTCTGCCGATCGTGAAGTAACTCGTTTACAACGTGAAATAACTGAACATGAAGGTTATGTTGCTCAAGCTTTAGAAAAAGGTGATGAGACACTCGCATTAGCAGTTGCTGAAAAAATTTCTACTTTAGAAAACGACTTAGCTGCTCAACAACAAGCACTTAGTAGTTTCAGTGGCAATGCAGACAGACTTAAAGAGTTGGTCAAGAAAAGTGAACGTCAAGTCACTGAGCATAAACGTCAATTGTCTATGGTAAAAACAACAGAAAGCGTACAAAAAGCGACTTCTGCTATTACGGATAATTTTTCATCAAGTAACTCAAAATTATTGAGTGCTAAAGACTCTTTAGAACGAATTAAAGCTAAACAGCAAAAGTTTGATGACAAAATGAAAGCGGCTGAAATACTTGAATCTGAAAACTCTGATTCATCATTAACTGCACAATTAAAAGCTGCTGGAATTGGATCACAAGAAAATAGTGCTAACTCAGTACTTGATCGTATTAAAGCCAAGCAGAAGTAATAAAGTGTGACTATTTAAGTAGCAAGTTATGAGTAACTTGCTACTTATTTCACATCAACTTATGCGTAAATTGAGATAGATAATGAGCTTTTTTAAAAATATATTTAATAAAGAGTCACAAGCAGAACGTAAATTAACCCACGTTAACCAACTTTTAGTTGGCGATATTATAATATTGACAGATAGTTTTGCTTTACCCCAAGCATTACGAGCTCAGCAATTTCAAGTTACTGCGGTCAATAGTTATGAATATGAACATAACACACAAACAGAGTGGGCTTTACAAGGTACTAATGAACAAGCTGTTTTTTTATCTCTAGAAATTGATGACACCACAGAATTAAAATTCTCATTAAAGATTGAACACACTGATGTGGAAGAATTATTCGACCTCGATAGTTTTTCAGAAGTATTTGATGAGCCAGGACAGGCTTTTTTAAATCGTCAAGGTGACAATGACATAACTTCAACATGGAGTAGTGAACAGTATCAACAAAATACTTTTGCAAAAGTTGGTTACTTTCATCGAAAAGATCATCGAAGTGTCGACCTTTCGGCTTATGAAGGCAAAGATTGTGGCGAGCAATTTGAATTATATGCCTTATATAATGAAGATCAGAGTAAAGGTTTAGATATTGAAGTATGGCAAGACGGCGATACTGATGTTTTTTTAACTTTGTTCAGACCACTAACTGATATTATTGATATGTATCCTGCAAGTTAAGACTGAGAGAATAAGATGACAAAAGTTAATACTTCCGAAGTCAAAAGCAAAAAAGATAGAAAAATCCCCGATAAATGGCAATCTTCTGTAAAAGCGATGAAAGCTGTACAAGTAGCTTTTGATATGGATGAAAAAATTCAGTTATCAATTCGAAAACAAGCGCTTGATGCAGGTCTTAGTCCATCCGATCAAATCCGTGATATTTTAGGCCTACCTATTAATAAGCGCCCCAAGCGCCCTCGTCTTACCGTTAGTTTGGCACTGAGTGACTATGAAATATTAGCCCAAAAATATGGATTAGAAGCAGAGCAACAACTTGATATAAAAAGAAAATTAATGGAAGAGCTCATTGACTCTGTCAATATAACCAACAAATAAGAAAACCCATTAAATTGAACTTTGTAAAAATAGTCTTAGTTGTGTCATACTATTCTTTAACATGAATAAACACAACTCTAGGGATATCACTATGTTAAGACAAAAATCAATTTTAAAAAGCGTACTTACTGTTAGCTTTGCATTAGGTTTAACTGCTTGTGCAAATACGGAAAGTTTAGAAGCAAGTATTGCTGGTTTATCTAATAAAGTAGATTCACTATCAAGCGACGTTTCATCACTTAAAGCTGAACAGCAATCAACAAGCAACAAAGCTCAAGCGGCTAAGAGAGCAGCAGAACAAGCCGCTGAAAATGCAAGTAAAGCAAATGAGCGCATTGATAACGTTGTTGCTTCATATAAAAAGTAAATAACTATTGTTCCAATTCAATAATTAATCCTTGTGGTTTATCAAACATAGGGATTAATTGTTGCCAAGCAGTATCACCTTCGCCAATAAATTGCTTTATCGATGATGTAATTGTGTTTTTCTGAGTAGTATTGTTCACTGTTAACGGTGAATGTATCTCAATTAACCGCCTACCTCTATCTTCATACGACATCTTAACTGGCTGCTCAATAATACGTACTTTCGTATTTAAAGGTATATTTTCAAACAACCACTTAATATCATCATCAAACATACGGATACAGCCTGAACTAGCTCGCATACCAATGCCAAAACGTTGATTAGTCCCATGAATTAAGTATTCACTAGTCCCTAACCGTAATGCATATTTGCCAAAAGGGTTATTAGGCCCAGGGGGAACTTCTTTAGCTAAATGTTTTCCATGTTCGTCGAAATACCGTTGACGCATTTCATCAGTTGGTCGCCAAATAGGGTCTTTTCTTTTACTACTAATATAGCTTGTAGCTTTTGGTGTAGCTAAGCCATCTCTTCCTATCCCCACAGGGAAAACATGTACTTTGTTTACTTCCGGTAAAAAGTAGTACATTCGTAACTCAGGTAAATTAATGACTATTCCTTCCCGTTTAACATAAGGTAATAACATTGCACTAGGAATAACAATATCGCTATCAACCTTAGGTAAAAATGGGTCTGTATTAGGATTTGCAGCCATTAATGCCAAAAAACCTACATTGTACTGCTCCGCAATTTTTTGAAAATAATCACCCTTTACTACCTGATGATTTTGATCATGCCCAATAAGCCGAAAACCTTGCGTTGGTAAATCATATTCTGTGGCATACACTGAAGAACCAAAAATAATTACGATGATAAAGCTAAAATACGTAAAATTATTTAAAAGTTTTCTTTTAATTAGCACTGTAACAATCTCTTTTATTGTATAAAGCGTAGCCTCTAGCTGCTTTACTTAACTTACCGGGTTCCATTTGAATTATAACCTTTAATTGCTCAGCTAATATATAGAGCATTTCTTTATCACCTCGAATTAACTCTATTTCTAGTTCATGTACTTTTAATGAGGTTTTATTCGATAAAGTAGAAATACCACCATTATCATAAGCTAATTCTATGACACTCTCTTCTTGAGTAATTAACCATGTTTGGCGAGTAAAGTTCACATTAAAGATAGTATGTAATCTTTGCTGTAACTCAGATAAATTAAGTTTTGTTGGCCAAATAGCTTTTGGGAACAAAAGCAAGTTTAACTGGTTTGTCTTAAGAGCCACATTATATTCTGGCCTTTGGTGTAAGCACCCTGTTACTTTTCCTGCTGTTTTAATTGTTTCTTCATATTCTTGATTTTTTTCTCTTATTCTTAACCCAATATCTAATTTTCTTAACACAAAATCTTTAGTATCAAAGTAATTATCATTTAACTGTTTTTTCTCAAATACAAATAATTTTTCTTGTGCATTTAACATTTCAGTTATTCTATTTGCAATGGCACTATTTCCTTCTTCTGCCGCTGGCAAAAGGTACTTCAGCTCTATCTCTGTGGTCATTTTTTATAAGCTTCATTTTTATCACATGATTCAGTCACTAACAGCATACACTCAGTAAGGCTCGATACTCAATCTTAACTTGCTATCAAAGCGTCAAACACATAATATCTGATCTTCAATAGTTTATTTATTCAATGGTTATTTCATGAAGATTTTTTCTAAGGCCGCAAAACAAAAAATTAAGCAAATATTTACTAGCTTTACCATTTTTCTCTGTGTTGTTATATCAAGCCAAGCACAAGAAAATAAAACAGAAAAAAATGAAAAAGGTTTCATTATTGATAATTTATCTATCTTTATTCATGCTGGCCCCGGTACCAATTATCGTATATTAGGCTCTATTAATGCAGGTTCAGAAGTAAGAGTTACAGGTAAATCAGAAAAAGGTTACCGTGAAATTGTTGATAATAAAAATCGAGTAAGCTGGGTTGAGAAAAAATACCTGAGCACTAAACCAGGCCTACGCTTTGTAGTTGCTGAACTTAACGGTAAAATTGCCAATAATAGTGAATATACCAATCAACTTGATGGTGAGGTTAATCAATTAAAAAGCTCAGTAGCCATTCTAAGTAAAGATAAAAAAGAATTATTAACTCAATTACAACAGGTAGAGAAGCAACTTAAAGTAACATTGACCAAAGTTAAAGATCAAGACACTAAAATTTTAACACAACGTTTTTATAATGGTGCAATAGTATTAGGCATTGGTTTATTATTAGGTTTAATTTTACCTCGATTGTTTGCTCGTCGTCGCACTTCAATGGATAGCTGGAATTAAGAGTACAACAATGAAAATATTAATCATTCCCAATAGAGGACGTTCTTATAATGCTGTACGTCCAGAAGCTGAGTGTTATATAGGTTTAGCTAAACTTGGTCATGAAATCACCATAATGACTTGCGATACCAACGCATACATAGAAAAATATAAACAAGAAAACTTAAATGTAATTGAATTAAAGTCACTTAAGAAGCATAGCTGGGAAGTAATAAAGCAAGTAAATCAGTATATCAAACAACATGATATTGATATTGTTTATGCGACGGAATCACAAGGTATTCCTAATGCAGCTTTTGGTTGTGTTGGAACTAAAGCCAAAATGATTGCTTATCGCGGTACTTCTGGCGGTATGTATAAAACAGATCCTAGTAATTATCTTTGCATGCTTCATCCTAGAATAAACGGCGTAATTTGTGTTTCAAGTGCGGTTACAGTTAATGTTAAAGATAAAGTAAGAAAAGCAATAAAGACAAATGTTCAAACAATATATAAAGGACATGATTTATCTTGGTATAAAGAACCTAGTGTTGATTTAGCATCATTAGGTAGCGACAATACTTACTTTAATATTCTATGTGTTGGCAGCCCACGCACGCACAAAGGCACACATATTTTATTGGAAGCCGCAAAAGAACTAAGTGATATTACCGATTTAAGAATAATACTTGTTGGTGATAAATTACAGCAAGAGCCTTTCATTACTCAAATAAGAGATTCAGGTATGAGTGAACGTATCATTCAGCCAGGTTTTCGAAATGACGTTCCAGCAATTGCCAAAGGCTGTGAACTGCTAATTCTTCCATCCTTAAGTAAAGAAGGTTTAACTCGAACAGTCTTAGAGGCACTTTCTAACGGCACCCCTGTTGTTGCTTCTGCCAATGATGGTGTAGTTGAAACAATTACAAATGGTTTCAATGGTTATCTTGTTCCCATTGGTGACGCTTCTGCGATTGCCGAAAAAATTAGAATGCTATACCAAGATAGACAATTACTAACCAAGCTCGCTGATAATGCAACAGAAATAATTAAAACAAAAATGTCGCATGATAAAACAATTGAAAAAATGGAAGCTTACTTTATAGAAATGTTAGCTAAAAATTAGCTGATAACTTAAAAACAATTTCCTTTATTAATAATTATAATGTCCGATTTTTCCGCGTCTGGCATTTCATATTCATGGTGATTTATGTTCCAACATTTTGTAATTACTCGTTTTAATTTACGAGATCCTGCCCTAGAAAAAGCCAATGGTAATAAGCCATTGCTAGATGACAAATGGATGGAGGACAGACTTGAGTTATTTGAAAATTATTGCTATTCATCCATCAAAAATCAGACTGAATTAAATTTTACATGGTTAGTATTCTTCGACATAAGTACACCTCAAGTATTCAGAACTATAATAGACAGATATGCAGCTGAATTTAGTAATTTCACACCTATCTATATTGACGGAATGAATGCTTATTTACCTTCTATAAAATCAGAAGTCGCTAAACGATTAGATCAACCTTATCTTATTACTTCAAGGTTGGATAACGATGACTGTTTACACAAAGATTATATGAAAGAGGTTCAAGCGCAATTTGCCCAACAGCCTTTTATGGCGATAGACTTTATTGACGGGTATACCCTCCAAATAGAGCCCGTAGTACGATTTGCTAAGCGCTCACATGTTCATAACCCTTTCATTAGTTTAATCGAAAAATCTGATGATTTCGTTACTGTGTGGTCTCGTAAACGCCATGGTCACTGGAGTAAAGTTAAGAAAGTGCTACCTGTGCAAAATAAAAGAATGTGGATGTCTATAATACATTTTGAAAATGCAACCAATACCTTCCTTGGGTATGGCGATATTGATTGGCAGAAAATCAAAGCGTTCCATATTGATGCCAATATAGAAAGTAACTTAAAACAGAAAAATATTCCTTTCAATGATTGGAAGAAACAAAGTTCAAAACAACAATTAAAAACATTATGGAAAGTTTATTTTAAACTTTTCAACCGTAAAATGTCGTCTATTATTAACTAGAAATAAACTCGAATTATTTAAAGTTTAGCAAGCAACTTTTGAGTTGCTTGCGCCAATGAATAGGCTTAAGAATTTCAACAGACAACTGACTATTTAGTAAACTAAATGTCGGTCTTTTTGCTGGTGTAGGATATGCTGAGCACGGAATTGGCGTAATCGGAATCTGTTTATTTAGTAGCCCTAATTCATAACTAATCTCTTGAATTGCTTCTGCAAAATCATACCAAGAAGCAACACCCGCATCACTCCAGTGATAAATCAATTTTATTGACTCTTGTTCTGCTAAAAGCCAGAGAAATGTAGCAAGCGTTTTAGCGTACGTTGGACAACCCAATTGATCAGTGACCACGCCTAGCTCTTCTTTATCATTCATCAACCTAAGCATAGTTTTAACAAAGTTATTACCATAACTAGAGTAGACCCAAGAAGTACGAATTATGGCACTATTTTCAGGATAAATTGCTTGAATTGCATGCTCACCAGCTAACTTTGAAGCGCCATAAATACTTTGAGGATTGGTTGTATTAGCAGTTTTATAAGCGGTATTACTTTGTCCATCAAAAACAAAATCAGTTGAAATATGAAGCAGACGAATATTTTGTTCTTTCGCAACTTTAGCCATTATTTCAACTGCTTTTTCATTCAAAGCGTAGGCACTCTCAGCATCAGTTTCAGCTTTATCTACAGCAGTATATGCTGAAGCATTAATAATAACATCGGGCTTAATTCGTGTTACAACATCAGCAAAGCAGCTAACAGAGGTAATATCGACATCATTTCGACCGAAAGACTGAACATCGATACCTGCAGGCGCTTCAGCGACTAATTCATTTGCTAATTGACCACTTTTCCCAATAATAAGTACTTTCACTATTTATCCTACCGTATGACAACAAAATATTTTCTAAAGCTTATTTACCTAAGCGTTCACGTTGATAACTACCGTCTTGCACTTGTTTACACCAATCTAAATTTGCTAAATACCATTCAATAGTCTTTCTTATACCTGAATCAAAAGTCTCTTGTGGGTACCAACCTAATTCCTTATTAATCTTATTCGCATCAATCGCATAGCGAACATCATGACCAGGCCTATCTGTAACATACGTAATTAAATCACTAAAATTAGTAATTCCCTTTGGCTTGTCACTAATCAACTGATTTAAGTGCTCACAAATAGTATTAACAACTTCAATATTCTGTTTTTCATTAAAGCCGCCAATATTATAAGTTTCACCTAACGTACCTTCTGAAACCACTTTATATAAAGCACGCGCATGATCATCAACATAAAGCCAATCTCTAACTTGCTTACCGTCTCCATAAATAGGTAACGCTTTGCCATCAAGTGCATTTAAAATAATTAAAGGAATTAGCTTTTCTGGGAAATGATATGAGCCATAATTATTAGAGCAATTTGTTAACACTACAGGTAAATTAAATGTGCGAAACCAAGCTCTTACTAAATGATCAGATGCCGCTTTAGAAGCTGAATAAGGTGAACTTGGATCATAAGAAGTATCTTCGGTAAATAACCCTGTTTCACCTAAATCTCCATAGACTTCATCGGTTGAAATATGATGAAATCTAAAGGCTGTACTTTGCTCTTCTGTTAAGCTTGTATAGTAGCGGCGAGCTTCATCTAATAAAACATAAGTGCCCACAACATTGGTTTGAATAAACTCTCCTGGGCCATCGATAGAACGATCAACATGACTTTCAGCTGCTAAATGCATAATGTAATCAGGTTTATATTTAGCTAAAGTACTCGCTACTTTAGCTTGATCGCAAATATCTCCTAAAACAAAATGATATCGCTCATTATCCTCTATGGCTTTAAGCGACTCTAAGTTACCGGCATATGTAAGCTTATCAAAGTTAACAACAATGTTATCCGTTTCATTAATCAAATAACGGACTAAGGCAGAACCAATAAAACCTGCTCCCCCCGTAATAAAAATAGTTTTTTTCATAATTTTCTTCACTATATTGCTTAAGGATAGTAATGGGCATCTTTAAATAAAATACCTGCTTCATCTTTAGCTGATAACAAGGGTGCTTCTTTGCTCTTAAGATTAAGAAAAGGCCATTCAATTGCAAGCTCAGGATCATTATAAGCAACACTGTGTTCAAAGTTAGGCGCGTAGTAATCAGTACACTTGTAAACGAACTCAGCAAATTCAGAGGTGACATAAAAGCCATGAGCAAAACCTGCAGGTACCCAGAGTTGACGCTTATTCTCAGCAGATAATAGAGTGCCAAACCATTGACCAAATGTTGGACTACTTTTTCTCATATCTATAGCAACATCATAAACTTCACCCGAGACAACACGTACCAACTTACCTTGTGCTTGTTTTAATTGGTAATGCATTCCGCGCAGTATGCCATGACTAGATTTACTATGATTGTCTTGAACAAAATCAACATCTGCAACATTTTCCTTAAACCAGTCTTCTCGAAATGTCTCTAGGAAAAAACCTCTGTCATCACCAAATACTTTTGGTTCTAATATTTTTACATCAGAAATACTTGTTTCAATTATTTTCACTAAAATACTCGTTCATCTATTAATTTAAGTAAATACTCACCATAGCCACTTTTTCGTAAAGGCTCGGCAATTTCTTTCAGCTTGCCTGCTGTAATCCAACCATGACGATAAGCAACTTCTTCAGGGCAATTAACTTTTAGGCCCTGACGCTTCTCAATTGTGGCAATAAAATTTGCTGCGGCAAGTAAGTCATCATGAGTTCCTGTATCAAGCCAAGCGGTTCCTCGCCCCATAATTTCTACTTTTAACTCACCTGCTTGTAGATACTGATCAATAACATCCGTTATTTCTAATTCCCCTCGAGCGGAAGGCTTAACATTTTTAGCAAATTCAACAACACGTTGATCAAAAAAATACAAACCCGGTACGGCATAATTTGATTTAGGCTCGGATGGTTTCTCTTCAATAGATATAGCTACCCCCTCACTATTGAACTCAACTACACCATAGGCGCAAGGATTAGCCACATGATAACCAAACACGGTGCCACCTGATGATTGCTTACAAGCATTTTTTAGTGATTTAGTAAGGTCATGTCCATAGAACATATTGTCACCGAGTACTAAAGCAGCAGCACCACCAGCTAAAAACTCTTCAGCTATAATAAAAGCCTGTGCTAAACCATCAGGACTAGGCTGTACTGCATAAGATATAGTGACACCAAAGCAATCACCATTACCTAATAAGTTTTCAAATCGATGAATTTCTTCCGGTGTTGAAATAACCAGTATTTCTTTTATGCCTGCTTGCATTAACGTTGCTAACGGATAATACACCATAGGTTTATCATAAATAGGCATTAATTGCTTACTTACTACTTTAGTCAGCGGATATAGGCGAGTTCCACTTCCGCCTGCTAAGATTATTCCTTTTCGCATACTTTTGCCTTTTGGTTGAGATTTACGATACGTAGTTTGTTCGCCTTATAGCTGCCAATAACCTAATTTCTTGCGCATTTTAAACCGTCTTAACAAATTAAGCGGTTTGCTTTTTTTAGCCACATTTTTTCCTGACAATAGCTCATCAGCAGCAGCTAAAACTCGTTGTGAAGACTCCCCATCAACATAGGGGTGAGTATCAGCAATAAAAGACTCAACTTTACTTTTTAACTCTTTTGGATAAGAAAGTGCGTATTCAATGCTTTCTTCTAATTTATCTTCATCACTTATATTAACCATATAGTCTTTTGGTGAAATATTATTAAAAGTTACAACAGGCTTATTCAACATCAAGAACATCATTAAAACTGAAGAAGTATCGCATACCATGACATCTGCTTGTTGTAACAAGGGAATAACATTATCGGTTTCAATAAAAGAAAGGTTTTCACTTTCTAAACTTTTATATTGCTCGACAATTTCTTTAGGCATTTTAGGGTGAAACTGTATCAACCATTGCCACTTACCTTGCTCACTCAATCGTTTCACTGTTTCAAATAAGTGCGGTGCGCAAGTTAAGGCTCTAGAAAAAGTAGAGCACATTAAAATGGTAGGTTTGGTCTTTTTGTGCACTTTACCTGAATCAAATAAAGGATCTAGTGCCGGCCAACCTGTTTGCTTCACTGAAAAGTGCTGATGTTGCTCTGCAAGCTTTATAAAAGGTAAAGTCGTATTTGGCCCTTGTGTACAGTACAAATCAAAACAACCTCTGATATTGAAGTGATCTTCAAAACCACGTCGGTTCAATTTTCCCGAATTAAAGCCATGAAAAACACCAACTTTAATACCTGAAATAAAATCAGGAACGACATTACCAGGAATAAAAACCACATCAGCGTGGTATTCTTGCACGGCATTAATAGATTTAAGCTGACTTTCATTAGCTAATAAGTAACTCTCGTTAACTTCTTTCCCTTCTAAAAACCAAGCAGCATAATCCCCCCTAGCTAGAATAATATCTTGTAAAGGTCGTAAAATAGCATAAGAATAATTTTGAGAAATATAAAACAAATAGCGTTTTGCAGACATGAAACATTCAACTTATGAGGTAAAGTAATGGCCTGTTAATAATCATTATTTTACCTCTATATAACAGCGATGAAAACACGTATAATTTAATTTTTCTGCGTTATTGTGCACTTTTCTTGATGAACTATAGTAAATCAGATGGAATTGTAAAACTTTTAAATGGACACTTTTTATATGTTATCTTTTAAATCAACTTATTCAGCGCTAGCTGTGTTAGCGAGTATCTCGTTAAGTACCCAATCAATCGCTGAACCTTGGATTGATACCTCTGATATTTATTTAAAAGCCAACATTCAGCTCCTTGCTGATACTGGCCACATAACAACTCCCGTAACAACTTATCCGCTGATGTGGCATGACATTATTCGAGATATTAAAACAATAGAGCTAAGTAATTTATCTGCTAATCAAGAAGATGCTTACCATTATATTAATCACCAATTTAAGCTTGCTAATAAAAATCAAACTCGAATAAAAGCAAAAATAAGCAATGATGATAGCCGCTTTACTAGTTTTGGCGACCAAACCAGCGATAGAAATAATTTTAGTATTCATTCCAGTTTTATGTTTGAAAACTTTGCAGCTAAATTTGCTCCAACTTACAGCCATGATCCAATTGATGGCGATAAAGTACGTTTTGATGAAAGCTATATAGCCGCATTTGTTGGCAATTGGGTGCTATCTTTTGGCCAACAAAATCGTTGGTACGGCCCGACTTGGGATACAAGCTTAAGTTTAACCAATAATGCTCGTCCTATAACAGCATTCTCAATTACGCGAAAATCTGCAGAACCATTTACCGTACCTTTTACTGAAATTGATATCCCTTGGACTGTTACAAGCTTTATGGGACGAATGAATGATGAACGTATAGTTAAAAACACTCTGTTATGGGGCTTTAGATTAAACCTCAAACCATTTAAAAATCTAGAGTTAGGAATAACACGCTTAGCACAATGGGGCGGTGATGGCCGCTCTCATAGTTTATCGACTTTCGGAGACATACTGCTTGGTAAAAGCAACTGTGGAATTGATGATGTAGTTTGTGACGAGAATACAAAGAATCCTGCTAACCAGCAAGCAGGCTATGATTTACGTTATAGTTTTAATTTATTTGGCACACCAATGAGCTTTTATGGACAAAAATTTGCTGAAGATGGCAGTGAAGGCACATTTAACTATGTCACAAAAGCACAACCGCAAATTGGATTAGACGCACATTTAGCTATTTTCGATAAACCAAGTACTGTTTTTATAGAACTTGCTGACAGTTTAGCTGATTGTGGTGTTCGAGATAACATTGGTGATTGCTACTATGAACATTCAAGTTATCAAACAGGTATGCGTTATAATGGTCGTAATATTGGTAGCACTTACGATAATGACGCTAAAACTTATGTACTAGGTGCCATATCACAACTCGATATTAATACAAAACTCACCACTAAGTTACGCTATTTAGATTTAAATTATGATAACCAAGACAAAGCACCTAATAACCCTATTATAGGAAATACCGTCACCAGCATTGCTGAGCAAGTTTGGATGATTTCAGGAAGTATTCGTCACGATTATAAAAATTGGCGCTTCACTTTAGCAACAGATATCAGTCAGTCGAGTTTTAAAAATGATATTGATGATGAAACTGATTTTAATGCTTCATTTATGATTGAATATAACCTCTAAATAAAGGCACATATAACTAATTTATCTAGCGCCTAAAAATATTTCATTTGACATAGTTAGAGTATATGCGCTATTAATAACCATATAGTAATTTTTGAACAAATTGTTTACCCAAATATGACCAAATTAATTCAGCACACAAACCTCAGCCTCCTCGCACTCATCATGCGCGGTTAGGTTTTATTGCTTATTTAATTACATCATTTTTTAAAGATAAACGAAATAAGAGCTTCAAATGAAACCTGCGCTAACTAACGCAGGTTTTTTTACGCCTATGCGTTTGTTAGTTTTAACATATATCAGCAAACAATAATTAGGCATATAAAGGATAAGAACATGAGTAACACAGCAGCATCAACTGACAATGTCATTATTTTCGATACCACCCTACGTGATGGTGAGCAAGCGCTAAATGCAAGCTTATCAGTACACGAAAAATTACAGATTGCACAATCACTTGAACGTTTAGGCGTTGATATTATGGAAGTTGGATTTCCTGTATCTTCTCCCGGTGATTTTGAGTCAGTACAGCAAATTGCTCGTACCATAAAAAACGCCCGTGTTTGTGGTTTAGCTCGTGCTGTTGAAGCAGATATTGATGCTTGTGCTCAAGCATTAAAAGTAGCCGATCAATTTCGTATTCATACTTTTATTTCAACTTCTGATGTTCATGTACAACAAAAGCTTCGCAAAGACTTTTCTGATGTGCAAGACATGGCTGTTCATGCGGTAAAATATGCACGTAAATTTACTGATGATGTAGAGTTTTCTTGTGAAGACGCAGGACGAACACCTATTGATAATTTATGTAGTATGGTTGAAGCAGCGATTAATGCTGGTGCAACAACGGTAAATATTCCAGATACCGTTGGCTATACATTGCCATTTGAGTTTCAAGGGATTATTACCAACCTATTTAACCGCGTACCTAATATTGATAAAGCCATTATTTCTGTTCATTGTCATAATGACTTAGGCTTAGCCGTTGCAAACTCTATGGCTGCAGTACAAGCAGGCGCTCGTCAAATTGAATGTACAATTAATGGTATAGGTGAACGCGCGGGTAACTGTTCTCTAGAAGAAATAGCCATGATAATGCAAACTCGTCAAGCATTATTAGGTGTAAAAACAAACATCAATCATCAAGAAATTGCACGTACTTCAAAACTAGTCAGTACATTATGCAATATGCCAGTGCAACTAAATAAAGCGATTGTTGGTGGTAATGCATTTAGCCATTCATCAGGTATACATCAAGATGGTATGCTAAAAGCGAGCAATACATACGAAATAATGACGCCTGAAAGTGTCGGTATTGCGAAAACTAAGCTAAACCTTACTTCGCGCAGTGGTCGCCATGTAATTAAACACCGCATGGAAAGCTTAGGTTATAAAGACAGTGATTATGATATTGAAGAACTATACGCTGATTTCTTAGCTTTAGCCGATAAAAAAGGTCAAGTTTTTGATGATGATTTAGAAGCGTTAGTATTTAAATTACAACAAAAAGATTTGAAAGATTACTACCGATTAAAAAATATTAAAGTGCAATGTGGTGATGGTGATTTTGCCACAGCAAGTATTAAATTAATTTCAGGTGATGAAAGCGAAGGTAAAATTCATGCAGCCACAGGTAATGGACCAGTAGATGCCTTATACCAAGCAATCAAACAAACTGTAGATATTGATTTTGACGTAAGTGACTACAAAATTTCGAATAAAGGTTCTGGTGAAGATGGTTTAGGCCAAGCGGACTTAGTTATCACCTGGCAAGGTCGAAATTTTCATGGTTATGGTTTAGAAACTGATGTAATTGAAGCATCAGGACAAGCACTTATTTATGCGCTAAATAGCATTCGTCGTGCAATGACTATCGCAGAGCTAAAACAAACAATAACAAACTAACTATAACTCAACGGTATTTGAATCATTCATCATCCTGAGCGCAGTTTCTTGATGAGTTAGTTTTAGTAATAAGAATAATTTCCCCAATAAGTAAGTATTGGGGAGAAAAATGAGCATAACGTTATCTTTGAGCATACTGTTCAAAGATAACGTTTTTATAAAAGATTAAAGGTAAGTAACATGTCCAACATAGCAGTTTTAGCCGGTGATGGTATCGGCCCAGAAGTAATGGTTGAAGCTAAAAAAGTTTTAACCGCTATTTCTGCCAAATTTGATATAGAAATTAGCACAACAGATTATGATATTGGTGGCGCTGCCATTGATAACCACGGTACAGCTCTGCCAGACTCAACGATGGCTGGTTGTGAAGCAAGTGATGCTATTTTATTTGGTTCAGTAGGCGGTCCTAAATGGGCGAACTTACCACCAACTGAGCAACCTGAGCGCTGCGCACTTTTAGGTTTACGTGGTCACTTTGATTTATTCTGTAACATGCGCCCTGCAACGTTACAGCCTGCCCTATCAGCTTTATCAACGTTACGTAGTGATATTTCTGAACAAGGGTTTGATGTATTGGTTATTCGCGAATTAGCCGGCGATATTTATTTTGGAGAGCCAAAAGGTCGTAAGGGTGAAGGCGAAGAAGAAACAGGTTTTGATTCAATGTTTTATTCTCGTCGTGAGATAAAACGCATTGCTCACCTTGCTTTTCAAGCTGCTCAAAAACGTGATAACAAAGTAACTTCTGTTGATAAAGCTAACGTCTTAGCAACTAGCCAATTATGGCGTCAAGTTGTTGAAGAAGTGGCTGTTGATTACCCAGAAGTTGAATTAGAGCATTTATATGTTGATAACGCAGCAATGCAGTTAGTACGTGATCCTAACCAATTTGACGTAATGTTATGTCCAAACTTATTCGGTGATATTTTATCAGATATTTGTGCAATGATTACTGGTTCAATGGGCTTACTACCTTCAGCTAGTTTGAATGAACAAGGCTTTGGAATGTATGAACCAGCAGGTGGAAGTGCTCCTGATATCGCAGGTATGGGTATAGCTAATCCAGTTGCACAAATTTTATCTGCTGCTTTAATGTTGCGCTTTAGCTTAAATGAAGATGCTGCTGCACAAGCAATTGAAGAGGCTGTTGCTGCCGCTTTAGATAACGGTATTTTAACTGCTGATTTGTTACCCGCAAATGAAAGACAAAATGCAAAAACCACCAGCGAAGTTGGTGATTATATCTGTCAACATATTACTGCACGAAAATAAGAGAGCGCTTTAACATGACCACGAGTACAGCACCGCAAACATTATATGAAAAATTATGGCAAACGCACTTAGTAGAAGAAAAATCAGGTGAAACACCATTACTTTACGTTGATCGCCATTTAATTCACGAAGTAACTTCACCACAAGCATTTGCTAATTTACGTTTTCATAATCGCCCTGTGCGCCATCCTGAGCGTACTATTGCAACAATGGATCACAACATTTCAACTCGCTCAATTAAAATTGATGCTGCTGGTGAAGGTGCTGCAAATCAATTACGTGCATTAGAAAAAAACTGTAAAGACTTTGGTATTGAACTATTTGGCATGGGTCATAAAAACCAAGGTATCGCACACGTTATGGGGCCTGAACTTGGCTTAACGTTGCCTGGCACTATCATCGTATGTGGTGATTCACATACCGCAACTCACGGTGCCTTTGGTGCATTAGCTTTCGGTATTGGTACTTCTGAAGTTGAACATGTTTTTGCTACACAGACTTTACGTCAAACAAAAGCCAAAACCATGAAAATTGAAGTTAAAGGTCATGTTGGTCAAGGCATTAGTGCAAAAGATATTATTCTTGCCATTATTGGTGAAACAGGAAGTGCTGGCGCTACTGGTTATGTGGTTGAGTATTGCGGCGAAGCCATTGAAGCATTGAGCATGGAAGAGCGTATGACCGTTTGTAATATGAGCATAGAATTTGGCGCAAAAGCCGGCTTAGTTGCTCCTGATCAAACGACTTTTGATTATGTTGAAGGTAGAGAGTACGCACCTAAAGATGATGTTTGGCAACAAGCAGTCAACGACTGGAAACAATTAAAATCAGATGATGACGCTGTATTTGATAGTGTTATTACACTAGAAGCAAAAGATATTAAAGCACAAGTTACTTGGGGCACAAATCCTGGCCAAGTAATCAGTGTTGACGGCATTGTACCTTCTCCTGATGATTTTAATGATCCTATTGAAAAAGAGTCATGTGTAAACGCTTTAGCTTACATGGACTTAGAAGCAGGTACTAAAATTACTGATATTAGTGTTAACAAAGTTTTTATCGGTTCTTGTACTAACTCCCGTATAGAAGATCTTAGAGCAGCAGCAAGTGTTGTTAGAAGTTACACAGCAAAAGGGCAAAGTGTTCAAAGCTCTATTGATGCGATTGTTGTTCCTGGTTCATATCGCGTAAAAGAGCAGGCAGAAAGTGAAGGTTTAGATAAAGCATTTACAGAAGCTGGTTTTGAGTGGCGTTTACCTGGTTGTTCAATGTGTTTAGGCATGAATGATGACGTACTTGAAGAAGGTGATCGTTGTGCTTCAACAAGTAATCGTAACTTTGAAGGTCGACAAGGGCGCGGTAGTCGCACTCATTTAGTTAGTCCTGAAATGGCTGCTGCAGCAGCAATTGCAGGTCACTTTGTTGATTTAAACGCATAATAATTTTCTTTAGCTGTTTAATATAATTAAACAGCTTTAAAAGAATCGCTACGTAAACTTTTTAGGAAAGCAAATGGAAAAATTTACCACACATACAGGCTTAGTTGTGCCTTTAGATGTCGCTAATGTCGATACTGATCAAATAATTCCAAAACAATTTTTACAAAAAACAGAACGTGTTGGTTTCGGTGTACATTTATTTCATGATAGTCGTTATCTTGATCACAGTGGCAAAGAGCCAAACCCTGAATTTGTATTAAACAAACCTGAATACAAAGATACCAGTATTTTACTTGCTCGTGAAAACTTTGGTTGTGGCTCAAGCCGTGAGCATGCACCATGGGCATTAGAAGAGTTTGGCTTTAAAGTGATTATTGCACCAAGCTTTGCCGATATTTTTTATGGAAACTGTATAAATATTGGACTTTTACCAATTAAATTAAGCGAAGATGAAATAGAGCAATTATTTGTTCAAGCTCAAGGTGCAAACCTAACATTAACCGTTGATTTAGGTAATAATAATGTTTCTTTCACTAAAGATGATGGTACAGAGATAAGCTTTACCTTTGAATTAGGTAAATTTCATAAGTATTGCTTAGAAGAAGGTGTTGATAGCGTTGGTTGGACACTAAACAAGCTCGAAACTATCGAAGCATTTGAAAGTAAAATGCCAAGCTGGCAATAAGAAAAGCACGAATAGTTAATTTATTAATGTCGAGCATCGAAAGCTAAAAGGCTATTTTCGTTACTCGACATTTTTCAACTAAGTTAATTACCAATTAGTGAGTGCTGGTAAACTGAATTTTTCCCCACGATAAATTAACACCACTTTTTGTGGCAATATTTCAAACAATTGCAATTCTTTCGTTATCATATCCCCTTGATATCTGTCTCTGCCATTAACTTTCACCCAACCCTCTCCATCTGATGCATAGATATGTTGTTCAAAAAGTAAATTAGGTACACCATTTTGTACCCACTCGGGCATTTGTGTTATTGATTTAATTTCGCTTGCTTTGCTATTGCTATTGCTATTGCTAATTTCAGTATTAACTGGTTCAGTTGATGAGCCTTTAGTTTCATTTATTGCCGTCTTAAAACGAGCCAATAAATCATCAGAAACCCCTTCCATCGATTCTAATTGGTAATTATCATCGATTGTATTTTTCTTAGCTTTTTTCATTTCAGGCTGAACTGAAATAACTTTCTGTAGCTTTTCAATTTTATCGGTAACTTCTATAACTTTTTGCTGAGAACGTTCTTTATTTTCTAATTTAGTTTTTACCAATTTCAACGGTGCAACCACCTCATTCTTACTAGTTGAAAGTGGTTCACTCTCTGTGACTTCATTACTTACATGGGTTGTCTCTATTTCAGCAACTTCCTGTTTAACTGCTTTTTTAAATGTACTACTAGGAGCAACTCCATTATTAACAATAAGGGAAGGATCCATTTGTCCAAACCAAAACCCGAATACCATTCCTAAAAAAAGCAGAACACTAATTAACGCTAGTTTTGTCTTTTTATGCTGCCACCAAACAGTAGGCAGAAAGTCATCACCTAATGCACTTCGTGCCGCTTTATAGACAGTTTTTTTATCAACTATCGTATTATTATTATTGTATGACTCCATCAATGCACTATGACAAATGATATTCACTAATCTGGGAATTCCTTGTGATAACTTATGAATTGCCGTTAATGCACTCTTGTTAAACAGCGATCTATGACAGTCAGCAACAGATAAACGATGCTTAATATACAAAGCTAATTCACTCTTATCTAATGGAAGTAAGTGATAGCGAGCCGTAATTCGTTGTGCTAATTGACGTAAATCACGACGTTTTAATAATTGCTGTAATTCAGGTTGCCCAATAAGAATCACTTGTAATAGTTTTTTAGTATTTGTTTCCAAATTTGTTAACAAACGTAATTGCTCTAAGACTTGCGGTTCTAGATGCTGTGCTTCATCGATGATCAATAATGTATTGATATCATTAGCATGATTTTTTAATAATTTCTCTGATATTTTATCCGTGAGTGTTTTTAACGTTGCACCCGTTTTGCGATAACGTATTTTAAGCTGATCGCAAATAGTTGCTAAAAGCTCTTGGCTAGATAACGTTGGATTTAAAATAAAAGCTAGTTGTGTATTGTCGGGTAAATCAGCCATTAAACAGCGACTAACAGTCGTTTTACCTGTACCCACTTCACCAGTGAGTAAAACAAAACCACCATTACTACTCACACTAGAACCACCTAAACCATGAGTTAAATGAGTTAACGCTTCACGATGGCGATCGCTCATAAATAAGTATTTAGGATCAGGGGCGATTGAGAAAGGTAGTTCACTTAACGAAAAAAAATTTGTATACATATGACCTAATAACAACTCAAAGCTAAATTAAAAAACACGTTTATGAAACTAACCTTTTGCTATGGGGATGTCTACGAATTGCGTTCATACTTACACAAAAGTTGTGATAAACTTCACTTTTTCAGTACATATATTAGGCTTATTTTTGTCAGCTAACACGACTCAATCACCAAGCGACGCATCAACTCTCGATATTTATCTTGTTGGTGGCGCAGTGCGTGACAAACTATTAAATAGAAAGGTAAAAGATAAAGATTATTTAGTAGTAGGCGCAAGTGTTGAGCAAATGCTAGCACTGGGTTTTAATCAGGTAGGGAAAGATTTCCCTGTTTTTCTACATCCCAAAACCAAGCAGGAGTATGCATTAGCACGTACCGAGCGTAAACAAGGCCAAGGTTATACTGGCTTTGATTGTTATGCTGCGGCTGATGTTACTATCGAGCAAGATTTACTACGACGTGATCTTACAGTTAACGCGATGGCAATGAGTGAAGATGGCACACTAGTTGATCCATATAATGGCCAACAAGATTTGAATAACAAGGTGCTACGTCATGTCAGTGATGCTTTTACTGAAGATCCTCTAAGGGTTTTACGTGTAGCTCGATTTGCTGCTCGTTATCACAGCCAAGGATTTACCATTGCTGATGAAACTCTAACTTTAATGACAAAGATTAGTCAAAGTGGCGAACTAGCTACGTTAAGTGCTGAACGAGTATGGCAAGAAATACAACGTGCTCTATGTGAAGAGGGAGAATATGAAAACGAAAATAAAGGTAATACGATAAAGCAGCACCCTGAAGTATTCTTCCAAGTATTGCATGAATGTCAGGCATTGAAAGTACTATGGCCAGAACTCGATATTTTATGGGGAATTCCTAATCCTCCACAATGGCACCCTGAAATATGCAGTGGTGATCATACTATGATGGTTTTACAACAAGCTGTCTTATTAACACCTAACAATCAAAATAAAACAGCTATTCGTTTTGCGGCTTTATGCCACGACCTTGGTAAGGGTTTAACCGTAAGTAAAGATTGGCCTAGCCACAGAGGCCATGAAAAATCAGGTCTTCCTTTAGTAGAAAAAATATCTAAACAACTTAAGGTGCCAAATTACTGCAAACAACTAGCCCTAAAAGTATGCGAACATCATTTACATTGCCATAAAGCCTTTCAGTTAAAAGCCAGCACCTTGTTGAGGATTTTTAATCAGTTAGATGTTTGGCGAAAACCTCAGGAATTTGAAGACTTTATTATTGCCTGTAAAAGTGATTTTCGCGGTCGACTTGGTTTTGAGAATAAAGCATACCCTCAAGAGCAATATTTAAAAGATGCTATGCAAGCTGCTTTGAAGGTAAATGCGAAAGAATTTGTAGAGCAAGGCTTAAAAGGGCTTGCTATAAAAGACGCTGTTGCTAATTCTCGCTTACAAGCGATTAAAGAGATAAAACAACAATATCAATAAATTACTTTTATTGTTCAAATAGTCTGGAGTAAAGGAATAGCCAAGTACGGCTGTTATCTTAATTTCCTAACACTTATTACTATTACAGCCCATAAGTGATGATGGTAAGAAAGTATTACATTAAGGTGTCAAACTAGACGGTAAACATTAACGATCATTTAGCGCATAGTTTGACAAAGTGCCCCTTTATATTTCCTCTTCTTCTACAAGTGTCATCAAGGAAGTGTTACCACCTGATGCTGTAGTATCAATACTGACCGTTTTTTCGGTTAAAAGCCTTTGAATTAATTTATCAAAATATTCAGAGGTAATTACTGGTAATATTGCTCCACTTCGCAAAGCGAGTTTTTCACTCATGTAATGCTTACGATCACAATGGCTTTCAACCACAACACCGGCTAACGCAGGGTGTGCAAGCATGGTTTCAAAATGACATAACTTCGCTACTTGAAAAACATGCTTATCAGCTCCTGTCGCTATGAACTTATCTCTAAACGCCAACGCTTCCTCATAAAACAGATCAGAAACAACGGTGACAACACTATTACCCGTTGCCAATGCCGTTACTAATGACATAACCCAAAAATGAAAGCTAACATTTACATCAGCAAAACAAATAATCACTCCTCTATTTTCTAGATAAAGTATATTAGACTCTCCTGTTGGTCCAGGGAGTACTTTTGGGTTTTTAAGTAGCTTTTCAATCGTAATTAATTGGTCTCTTGAAGAAGTTAATGTGCGATTTAAATCATCAGCCAAATCATCAACTATGTCGACATGAGCAACTTTTGCGAGTAACTGACGTACATAAGAGATACGTGTATTAAGCTCTGTTAAACGCCAATATTTTTCTGAAATTTCAGCTTGGTTCATTAAGCGATTAGCTTCTCTTTGATCCGTATCATTGCCTGCTAATTCATTTTGCGGGGAAGATAAGAGATCAACCTGCTCTTTATTTGGTGTAGATTTTTCTTTTACCAAACGCGTTAAGTAATTTGGTCCCCCTGCTTTAGGGCCTGTACCGGAAAGACCACGTCCACCAAATGGTTGAACACCTACAGTGGCACCAATCATATTGCGGTTTATATAAATATTACCTGCACGTGAAAGCTTAGCTAGTTCCATCGCTCTATGCTCAATGCGAGTATGAACTCCCATGGTTAAACCAAAACCTGTACCATTCACTTTTTCAATAACTTGTTCAATCTCATTTCCTTTAAAGCGAACAATATGAACACACGGGCCAAAAACTTCCTTCGTTAATACATCAATATCATTGATTTCATATAAACGAGGAGCAAAGAAGTAATGCTCAGTTTTATTCTTTACGTTATCAGCAATTACACCATTAACTATTTCATTTGATATCGAACATTCATACAACACTTTACCATGAGTTCTCATATACTCACTGTGAGCATTCAGCGCATCAAGTGCTTTTTTATCAATAACAGGTCCAATATCTGTACTTAACTTTGCAGGATTACCAATATGCAATTCTGCTAAAGCTCCCTTAAGCATTGTGATGACCTTATCGGCAATATCTTCTTGCAGAAATAAAACACGTAAAGCAGAACACCGTTGACCTGCCGATTGAAAGCCAGAAGAAATAACATCATCTATCACTTGCTCAGGTAAAGCCGTTGAGTCAACGATCATGCAGTTCTGCCCACCTGTTTCAGCAATCAATGGTACTTGGTCACCACCTCGCTCTGCCAAGGTCTGTGAAATTCGAGTTCCTGTTTCAGTTGATCCTGTAAACATAACAGCAGCAATACGTTTATCAGGTACAATTACAGAGCCTACAACTTGTCCTTGTGCAATGACGGCTTGCACAACGTTTTCAGGTAAGCCTACTGAGCGCATTAACTCAATAGCGCGTAAAGCAATTAAACCCGTTTGTTCTGCTGGTTTTGCAATGACTGTATTGCCCGTAACAATTGCAGCTGCCACTTGCCCTAAAAAGATAGCTAACGGAAAATTCCAAGGACTAATACATAAAACGACTCCACGTGCTTCAATACGTTCATCTTTGTCTAATTCAATAGCCTGTGCAGCGTAATATCGACAAAAATCAACCGCTTCACGTACTTCATCAATAGCATCTTGAGTAACCTTCCCTGCTTCTTTAATACATAAGGCAATTAATTCACTCGTATGGCGTTCTAATAAATCAGCAATTCGGTAGAGTAGAGCTGCTCGCTCATCTACTGTTGTTTTCGACCATAAAATAAACGCACTTTCTGCTTCATTCATCATTGCACGCATATCACTTTCACAATGATGATAATGAAAACCAATTATTTCACTATGATCAGCAGGGTTCTTTACTGGTATAGCTCCAGCTGGCACTTCGTTTTTGTTAAGTAAGTGTTCAACAAACCAATTATCTAAATCCTGTTTTAATGGTGATATTTCATTAATATCAGTTAGATCTAATCCCTTAGAATTATTTCTACTTCCTATAGAACTACAGCCATTACGTTTATTTTCATCTCGATATAAATCAATTGGCATAATAATCTGCCCATTGTATTTTCTCTGAAGGCGCTGTGTTTTTTCTACTGGGTCTTCAAGAAGCGACTCTACCGGTTGAGACTCATCCACAATAGCGTTAACAAATGAAGAATTTGCACCATTCTCTAGTAATCTTCGAACCAAATAAGCAAGTAAATCTTCATGGTGGCCAACAGGTGCATAAATACGACATTGAATCCCCTCGCCTGCAACAACTTGATCGTATAAAGAATCTCCCATGCCATGTAAACATTGAAACTCAAAGCCTTGTTTATCATCGCCTGCTAATTCAACTATAGTGGCCGCAGTATACGCATTATGCGTAGCAAATTGAGGATAAATTGTGTCACGATAGTCCAGTAATTTATTAGCGCATGCGTGATAAGAGACATCTGTTGAAGATTTTCTAGTAAATACTGGAAAATGACTCAAACCATCTTTTTGAGCATTTTTAATTTCTGTATCCCAATATGCTCCTTTAACTAAGCGCACCATCATACGACGATTTGTTCTCAATGTTAAATCTCTGAGCCATTCAACAACAAATATTGCTCGCTTTTGATACGCTTGCAATGCGATACCAAAACCTTGCCACTCACCTAAATCTGTATCAGTAAAAACTGCTTCAATGATATCTAATGAAATATCTAACCGCTCAGATTCTTCTGCATCAACGGTCAAACCAATGTTGTATTGCTTAGCTTGCAGACAAAGAGCTTTTAGTTTTGGTACCAGCTCAACCATTACTCTAGATTTATGTGTAAACTCATAACGGGGATGAATAGCTGATAGTTTTACTGAAATACCAGGTACTCTACGTGGATCATTTTTACCTGACGCAACAGCTACTTGCCCTATTGAATCAATAGCATCTTGATAAGATTTTAAGTAACGGTCTGCATCGTCCATGGTTCTAGCGCCTTCGCCGAGCATGTCATAAGAGTACACATAACCTTGTTGCTCTTTAGTGGCTGCCCGAGTCGTTGCAGCAGTAATGGTTTCACCCATGACGAATTGTTTACCCATAACCTTCATAGCTAGGTTCATCGACTTTCTGATAACAGGCTCACCTAATCGTCCGAGTGTTTTTTTCAATAAACCGAAGCGATCTTGTTTTTGTTTATCAGCAAAATTAACCATGGAACCGGTGATCAATAATCCCCATGAAGAAGCATTAACAAAAAGAGAGTCGCTTGAACCTAAATGAGAACTCCACTGACCTTGTGATATTTTATCTCGTATCAGTACATCTTGAGTGTGTTTGTCTGGAACACGTAATAATGCTTCAGCTAAGCACATCAGCACGACACCTTCCTCAGATGAAAGTGAGTATTCATTCAATAAAGCATCAATTGCTCCATTTCCAGATTGATCTTCACGAATTTTTAATACGATTTTACGCGCACGTTCCCACGCCCTACTTCTCGCACTAACATTTACTTCTGCATAGGGAAGAATATGATCAACAACGACATTTTCGTCGATACGATAAAATTCACGAATTTTTTGGCGGATAGGACAATCCGTCAGTAATGAGCCTGTAAAAAGCATAGTCAATCCTCAAAATACGTATAACCAATTAAGTATGCTCGATACAAGCATAGGCTTTCGAAATTGGTCTGAAGCTACCTATATCTATTATAGTTAGCTTTTTAATGAATAAGTTTAAGAAGGATTTTAATTTGAACTCAGCAGAATGTGCTGGTTATTTTTAGGTTTTTTCCATATTTAAAATGGAAAAGCCACAATTAACAATAGAAAATACTATTATTAATTGTGGCTTTATTTTTTACAATAAAATACTAAGCTAGAAATTAGTCACTAGTGATACGTGTTATATCTGCACCTAATGCTTGTAATTTATCTTCAATACGTAAATAACCACGATCAATATGGTAAATACGATCAACTTGTGTAGGAGTTTTAGCTACCAAACCAGCTATCACTAAACTTGCTGATGCGCGTAAGTCTGTTGCCATCACTTGAGCACCATTGAGTGAATCAACACCTTTGACAATAGCCGTATTACCTTCAAGCGCAATATCTGCACCCATGCGTTGTAATTCAGGTACATGCATAAAGCGATTTTCAAAAATAGTTTCTATAACCGTTGCGGTGCCTTCTGCTAACACATTCATTGTCATAAATTGTGCTTGCATATCCGTAGGGAATGCAGGATGCGGTGCCGTTTTAACATTTACTGCTTTAGGTTTTTGAGTCATAGATAGTTCTATCCACCCTTCCCCATCTGCATTTTCACCTGTTGTAATATCTGCGCCAGCTTCTGTCAGTTTTGACAACACAGCCTCTAAAACTGAAGGGTCTGTATTTAAACACTTAACTTTCCCTTGCGTCACTGCTGCTGCAACTAAAAAAGTACCTGTTTCAATTCTATCAGGCATTACTCGATATTCAGTACCACGAAGCTCTTCTACCCCTTCAATTGTTAAGGTATTAGTACCTGCACCTGTTATCTTGGCGCCCATACTAATAAGGCAATTAGCGAGATCAACAATTTCTGGCTCACGTGCAGCATTTTCAATAACCGTTGTGCCCTCAGCAAGCGCAGCAGCCATCATTAAGTTTTCTGTGCCCGTAACACTAACAATATCCATAAAGATATTGGCACCAACTAAACGTCCTTGCTTTTTAGCAACGATATAACCATTTTCCACTTCTATATCAGCAGCCATCGCTTTTAAGCCCTGAATATGTAAATTCACCGGGCGAGCACCTATAGCACAACCACCAGGTAAAGATACTTCAGCATGTCCCATGCGAGCAAGTAAAGGGCCAAGTACTAAAATAGAAGCGCGCATAGTTTTAACTAAATCATAAGGTGCACAACATTCAGTAATATGACTGGCATCAATGCTTAACGTTTCCTCATTTAACCATTGAGTTTTAGCCCCTAATTGGCCAAGTAGTTTTACCGTAGTTAAAATATCATTTAGCTGAGGTACATTACGAAAAACAATGGGTGTTTTTGATAATAGTGCTGACATTAAGATAGGGAGTGCGGCGTTTTTAGCCCCAGAAATGGTGACTTCACCACGTAGTGGCTTGCCACCAATAACTTTAAATGCGTCCAAAATGACTTACTTCTTTCTTATGATTAATTAAAATAAATTGACTATACAATCAGTATTACATGCCTTTACATATTAAACAATTTATCACGCTGCCATTGCTCTTTAGTAAAAGTTTTAACTGTTACAGCATGAATACTGCCATCTTTGATTGGACCTGCTAATGCTGCAAAAACCACTTGCTGGCGCTTAACTCGAGATAAATCAGCAAACATATCCGCTACAGCCATAACACTACATTGTGAACCGTCAAACTTTACATGAAGTTCATCGAGTGTAAGAGTGTCGTTAATAAGTTTTTCAATTTCTTGTACTTCCAAGAGTAATTCCTCTATTAGGGTAGTTACATCAAGTGAATCTATTCATCACTTAATATTATTATTTAACAGGCAAAAAGCCTTCAACGCCGCTTAAGCGAATCAATTTATCTAATTTAGTAGGTATATTTACAAAAGTTAATTGGCAATTATCTTTTTCTGCTCGTTCTAATAAATAAAAAAGCCAGGCTAAGCCAGCAGTATCTGCATGTGTAAGCTTTGCTAAATCAAGTATAGTCGATGACGGTTTAAATAATTCTTTAATGCTTTTATTCGTAATTTGCATTATGGAATGGCGAGTCAATTCACCTACTAGCTCTGCTGCAGAAGTCGCTATATTTAAGGTTATTTTTGCCATATATTTACCCTGTCTCTTATACACATCTCCGAGCCCACGAGACGTAGAGGAATCTCGT
>CAJXUT010000006.1 GCA_913061365.1 uncultured Colwellia sp. | reverse complement strand
CTATCCTCTTCGTCGGCAGCGTCAGATGTGTATAAGAGACAGCAGGAAGATCAATGCAACTTATCAAGCGCAAGCATGGGGAAGAACAACCATATTGGCCAGCAGGCCCATTTAAAATTAGATTACCTTTTGTTCATTATCGCTGGGAATTACCAGAAATGATTCAAGGTTTCTTTATGTTTGTGGTTGGTTTAGCCATGATTCCTCTACTTCAAAACTACCTAGGCATGCCTTATGAAGCAGCATTAGCTTTTACTTTTATTGCTGGTATAGGTTATATATTACCCGCTTTACTCGGTGTACCTTTAGTACCCGGTTGGATTACACCTGCTATTCCTGTGGTATTACTTTATTTAAAAGGTTTTGAACCAGGCCCTGAAGCAATCAGAGCATTGTTTGCTTTACAAATTGAAGTTTCAATAATCTTCCTTATTTTAGGTGCAACACGTTTAGGCTCTAAATTAGTTGACGTTATTCCAAACTCACTAAAATGTGGAATAATTATTGGTGCTGGTATGGCAGCAATGATGGGCGAATTAAAAGTGGGTGGTCGTATTGATTCAACGCCTATCTCATTAATTGTTGGCTCTATTATCTCGGCCTATATTTTATTTTCACTGTCATTTAAAAATGTTATCAATGAAAACACTTTTGCTCAAAAAATAGCAAACTTTGGTATGGTTCCTGGCATGATCATAGCCATGATAGTTGGTTGGACTGTAGGTGAGTATCCATTACCTGAAATAGAATGGGGCATCACTAATCCAAACTTTTCATTAATGTGGGAATATTTACCGTTTACTGTTGGTTACCCTGATTGGGAAGTATTCTTACTTGCTATACCAACAGCAATCATTGCCTATGTTATTGCCTTTGGCGATATCCTTGTTGGTTTCACACTGGTTAATCGTGTTGATCATATTCGTAGCGATGAAAAAATTGAAGAAAGCGTTGACCGTGTTCATTTAGTTACAGCTATCCGTAATGGTTTCCACGCATTTTTAGCGCCATGGCCTGGTTTAGCAGGTCCGTTATGGACAGCTGCTCACGCAACTGTTGCAGAACGTTATGCTATGGGTCGTAAATCAATGGAGTCTATTTACAGTGGCGGCGGTACTTTCTGGATGAGTGGCTTATTAGCTTTATTCGCTTTACCTCTAGTAACATTATTCAAACCAGTATTACCAATTGCTCTTTCACTTACGTTAATCCTTACTGCTTATATTTGTATTATGGTAGGTATGGAACAACTTAAAAATTCAACAGAGCGCGGCGTTGCCGGTATTGTTGCAGTTACCTTAGCGATGCCAGATCCAAAATCAACTATGTATGCTGTATGTATTGGTGTAATTCTTTATGTTCTGATTGAAAGACCTAGACTAATGGGTAAACATAACAGTGAAGATAACATCATCTTTGCTGATGAAGGCCAAGATGAAATGGCAACAACTACGCCTAATAATACTTAGCACTAGGAGATATATAAATGAATAACATAAATATTTTTGAGCAATATTTAGAGCCAAATGAAGCTAACTACATGGCGTTAACGCCGATTTCATTTTTAGAAAGAGCGGCATTTGTATACCCAAATAAAACAGCAACAGTGAATGGTGATATTCGTCACTCTTGGTTAGAAGTATTTGATCGTTGTACTCGTTTTGCTAGTGCGTTATCAAAACGTGGTATTGGCCGTGGTGATACGGTGTCGGTTATCGCACCCAATATCAGTGAACATTTTGAGTTACATTTTAGTGTACCAATGAGCGGTGCTGTACTTAACTCAATTAATACACGTCTTGATGCAGAAGCTATTGCTTTTATTCTTGTGCATGCTGAAACTAAAGTGCTAATTACTGATAAAGAATTTAGCCCTGTAGTTAAAAAAGCACTACGTATGATTCCACATAAGCCTTTAGTTATCGATATTGACGATCCTAACTTTAACGAAGGTCAATTAATTGGTTCATTAACCTATGACCAATTACTTGAAGAAGGCGATAGTGACTTTGAAACGCTTCGTCCAGTTAACGAATGGGATGGAATTACCTTAAACTATACATCAGGTACAACCGGCGATCCTAAAGGGGTTGTTTACCATTATCGTGGTGCTTACCTAAATGCGGTAAGTAATGTGATGTCTTGGAGTATGGGTGAGCATCCAGTTTATTTATGGACGCTACCAATGTTCCATTGTAATGGTTGGTGTTTCCCTTGGTCTATTGCCGCAACAGCGGGTACAAGTGTTAGTTTACGTCATGTACGTGCAGAGCCTATTTTCAATTTAATTCAAACAGAAAAAGTAGGTTACTTTTGTGGTGCTCCTATTGTATTAAATATGCTTAATGGCGCAGATGCTTCATTAAAAGCAGATATTAATCATCCTGTTAAAGTAATGACAGCTGGTGCTCCACCACCGGCTTCTGTCATTGAAGGTATGGAAGCAACAGGTTTTAAAGTAACGCATACCTACGGTTTAACTGAGACTTATGGTCCTTCTGTTGTTTGTGCTTGGCATGACGAATGGAATGATGAAACGCCTGAGAAACAAGCTAAATTAAAATCTCGCCAAGGTGTTCGTTCACCAATGCTTGATCAATTAATGGTTGCAGATCCTGTCACTTTAGAGCCAATGCCAAAAGATGGTAAAACTGTTGGTGAAATATTCATGAAAGGTAACTTAGTGATGAAAGGTTATTTGAAAAACCCTTCAACCACACAAGCGGCTTTTGAAGGTGGATGGTTGCACTCAGGTGACATCGCGGTTTGGCATGCTGATGGTTATATTGAAATAAAAGATCGTTCTAAAGACGTGATTATTTCTGGTGGTGAAAATATTTCAAGTGTTGAAGTAGAAGATATTTTATACCGTCATCCTAAAGTTCAAGAAGTGGCTGTGGTTGCAAAACAAGATGATAAGTGGGGAGAAACTCCTTGCGCATTCATTACACCAATGCCAGATGTTGAAGTAACTAAAGAAGAAATCATTGCCTTTTGTCGTGACAATATGGCGCATTTCAAAACACCAAAAACGATTATCTTTGGTGAGTTGCCAAAAACATCAACCGGTAAAATACAGAAGTTTGTTCTTCGTCAAGAAGCAAACAAATAATGTAAAACGCTTTGCTGAATAGTAGCTCTCCACCCTTCCAAACGCTACTATTTTTTGGGCTGGCTTCTCGCCAGCCCTTTTTTTATAATACCCTCATCGTTTACTTGAACACAGGTGGTTCATGTTTTTACAACAAAAATTATCTCGTACTTTCTTCTCTGCAATCACCTCTATTTTATTAGTTTTACTCATTGGTATTTATTGGTATTCAGTGCCACTAATTAATAAAGAAATTTATAAGATTGAAAAAAATGCTAGCCGTCTAGTTTTAAATAATGTTTTTGAATTAGCCAGTAATATGCAGCTCAACTCAAAGCCGCGTAAAGAAGAAGTCGTTCACCGATTACGTCAAATTATCAAAAACAGTGTTATTGCTAAAACAGGTTACCTCTTCATTTTTGATGAGCAAGGCAACATGCTACATCACCCAAACCCGAACATTAATGGTACCAACGCCTTAGAGCTCAAAAACCCAAAAACTAACGGACTTATTTTACAAGAACTTATTGCTGTAGCCGATACCGGACAAGAGCTTGAGTATGACTGGGATAAACCTAGCGATGCCAATAACTATAGCTATGGCAAACTATCTCTAGTTCGCCATCTCCCTGAGCTAGGCTGGTATATTTGCTCATCCGTTTATATAGATGAATTACAAAGTAGCGGACAACTGCTCAGCCAACGAATTTTAACCATGGGCTTTATCGCCTTTATGTTTGCTATCTTTTTTGCCTTGATCTTCTCCTACTGGGTGACTAAACCCATTAATGCTCTTGCGTCGATTGCTAAAAAAGTCAGCCAAGGGGATTTGAGCATCAATAGTGGTATATCACGTGCTGATGAGTTAGGTGTTTTAGGTAAAGCATTTGATGACATGGTTAATCAAATGCGTGAAAACATTGAAATGCTCGACTTAAAAGTTGCCTCACGAACACAAACCTTGGCTACAACCAATACACAGCTGCAACAGGCAATGGTTGAAAGTCAAAAAGCACAAGAACAATTAGCCCATTCTCAGCATATCAATGCTGTTGGGCAACTTGCTGGTGGATTAGCACATGACTTTAATAACATACTCACTATTATTTTAGGTAACCTACTTGCAGCCCAACAGGATAACGAACGTAATAAACCTTTGCTCTCACGTTTATTACCCGCAATAACAGCTTCACGAAAAGGTAGCGATATAACCAATCGGTTATTAGCTTTTTCTCGACGACAGTACTTACTCCCATGTAGAGTAAATATGACTGAAATCATTAGTGAGACAATTGAATTACTCAAAGGATCTTTACCCAGTAAAATAGCAATAGAGACAAGTTTTTCAAGTGATGAATTACAAGTTTATGTTGATGCAAATCAGCTAGAAAATTGCTTAATTAATTTAGTGCTCAATGCAAAAGATGCTATGCCAAATGGCGGTGTTATTACCCTTATGGTTAAAAAGAGAGAAGTCGAGAGTACCTTACAATATGATGAGGAAGTTGTCTTAGGTGAGTATATTGATATAACCGTAGTAGATAATGGTTGTGGTTTTAGTGAACAGGCTATTAGTAAAGCATTTGAACCATTTTTTACCACAAAATCTACCCATCAAGGTTCTGGTCTTGGCTTAAGTATGGTTTTTGGTTTTATAAAACAGTCTCAAGGTTATATTCGCATTATCAATCGAGACACTGGCGGGGCTGAAATATCATTACTTTTACCCCTACTTTCCTATAAAAAAGAAGATGAAAGCACTAAAAATATTATTCAAGACAATAAAGAAATAGTTAAGGAATCTGATTTTTCAAATAAATTAATTTTATTAGTTGAAGATGATCATGATGTGCGCGCTATCATTAGAGAGCAATTAATTTCTTTTGGCTTAAATGTCATCGAAGCAAATGATAGCGACGAAGCTGAACAACTTATTGATACTATTAATGACTTATATGGTATGGTTTCAGATATCAGTATGCCGGGTAAAAAAGACGGTTTTGAGCTTGCTGCCTTATTAAAAAGTCGCTCTAAAAACTGTAAAATTGTACTGATGAGTGGCTATTTTCAACAAAATGAACAGCCAAATGAAGATACGCCCATTTTATTAAAGAAACCTTTTGTAGCAAGTAAATTATTTCAGGCATTACAATAAAAAAAAGAGGTGCCATACTTTTGAATACTAAACCGTTAATTTACGTTATTGATGATGAAGCCGAGATATGTGAGTTAGTTTGTCTTGAGCTAGAACGCTATAATTTTAATACGCAAGCATTTACCACGGGTGAACAAGCTTTACTGGCAATAAAGAAACAGCTGCCTTCTCTTTGTATTATTGATCTTGGCTTACCTGATATGGATGGCTTATCTTTAGTAAAGAAACTTTATGATGAGAAGAAAATCGGCGTAATCATTCTGTCTGGTCGAAATAGCTTACCTGATAAAGTACTGGGATTAGAGCTTGGTGCTGATGATTATATTGGTAAACCTTTTGATCCACGTGAGCTTGTTGCTCGTGTAAAGAGTATAGTTCGCCGTGTTGTCGTGAATGACTCACCTACTCCGCCACTGCAAGTTGCTAGCTTTGGTGATTGGACATTTCAGCAATCGACACTGACATTGCGCAATAGTAAAGGCGAAAGCTTTATGCTGAGCGCTGCAGAAACTGAAATTCTTATGATATTACTTAATGCTCCAAGGCAAATATTGTCACGAGAACGGTTACTAAGCGAAGATGCAACATCGTTTGATCGAAGCATTGATGTAAGGATGTCACGATTAAGAAAGAAAATAGAACAAGATCATAAAAACCCAAAAATTATAAAAACAGTTTATGGTGCTGGTTATATTTTCACATTAGAAGTTACTTGGCAGTAAACAATACTTAAAATTAGTCTACTTCACTAATCCATGCTAACTGAATTGCTTCTAGTACACGTTCACCACAATGGTTAGGATCATCATTAAAACGTTCAAGATCGAGTACCCATTGTCTTAATTCAGTAAAATGTAGTGTTAATGGATCAACATCAGGATGTTCTTCCATTAAATCAAGTGCTATTTCTAAAGAGTCTACCCATCTTAAACCTTGAGATGTCATGTCATGTTCCTATTTAAAAAAGTAAATTAAACCACAAGTAATCAATTACTAGCATTAGTATAAGCCAAAATAAGAGTAATCGCGCTTTCTTACAAAATGGGCAGTCAGTATTCCACCATTTTTTTATCTGATTAATTAACGGTTCTTTTGTCATAAATTTACTAATTAACCAACTATTTAGATCATAATTTAGTTTATGGTTCAAGGTGATGCAACAGTAGCATTATCCGCGTTCTTAATAAAAGAAAAACTCGCCGAAGCGAGTTTTTTAAAGGTTCAAAAAAGGAGCTAACCTAATTTTTAGTTTTTACAGGGAAGCCTCTATCACGCATTAATGCTTTAACATCAGCATCTCTACCTCTAAATGCACGATAAGCCTCTGCTGGATCAACAGCATTACGCACGCTAAATAAATGCTCCACTAATTTGGCAGCAACATCAGCATCATAATAACCACCTGGTGATTCTGCAAATGCTTCGGCAGCATCCGCTGTTAACACTTCAGCCCACATATAACCATAGTAGCTTGAAGAGTATCCTTCACCACTGAAAACATGTCCAAACTGTGTTGAGCGATGACGCATTACAATTTGCTCAGGCATATTTAAAGCGGACAGTGTTTCACGTTCAAATTTTTGTGCATCAATATTAGTAGGATCTACCGTATGAAACTTCATATCAACTAAAGCAGATGCTAAATATTCTGTTGTTTTAAAGCCTTGGTTAAACGTTGCTGCTTGTTTAATTTTCGCAATTAGCGCTGCAGGCATTGGTTCGCCAGTTTTGTAATGTACTAAATAATTATTAATAACATCATCCGTTGCTAACCAATGTTCAAGTAGTTGAGATTGAAACTCAGTGTAATCTCTTACGCCACCATTTAATGTAGGGTAAGCAACATTTGAAGATAAAAAGTGTAATGCATGCCCAAACTCATGGAAGTAAGTTTCTGCATCAGACCATGAAATTAATGTTGGCTGACCATCAGTTCCCTTACTAAAATTCGAGTTATTAGAAGATAAAACATTTTTCTTACCATCAAAGGTCGTGTGGCTGCGATAAGTAGTAGCCCAAGCACCTGAACGCTTCCCTTTACGTGCAAACGGATCTAAATACCATAAACCAATATGTTCATTTGATGTTTTATCTGTCACTTCCCATACGCGAACATCTTCGTTAAAAACAGGTACTGAACCATCAGTTATTTCACTAAACTCAAAGTTGAACAAACGACCTGCTACATAAAACATAGCTTCGCGAAGTTTATTTAGCTGTAGATACTGCTTAACTTCATCTGAATCTAAGTTGTATTTATCTTTTCTTACTTTTTCTGCATAGAAGCGGTAATCCCACGGTTCAATTTTTTCTATGCCATCTTGTGCTTTGCCAATAGCAAGCATATCAGCAACTTCTTCATCAACACGTGCAATAGCTGCTGGCCAAACTCCTTCCATTAATGCAATTGCATTTTCTGGTGATTTAGCCATGCGATCTTCTAATCGCCAAGAAGCATAATTTTTATAACCTAATAAGCCAACACGTTCATGTCTAAGTTGTAAAATTTCAGCGATGATAGCGTTATTGTCAAATTCGTCACCATTATTCCCGCGATTATAATAACTGTTCCAAACCTTTTGACGAAGCTCACGCTCTGTTGAATAGGTTAAAAATGGGTCCATTGATGAACGAGTATTAGTGATTGCCCATTCACCTTTATGATCACGCGCTTTTGCAGCTGATGCTGCAACACTAACGACTGAGTCAGGCAAACCACCCAGTTGATCTTTAGTCAAATATAAAACATAGCTTTCTTCATCTGCTAAAACATTGTTACCAAATTTGGTGTGTAAACCTGCCAATGTTTGATTAATTTCAGCATAACGCTTTTTAGCTTCCCCGTGTAGCGTTGCGCCATTTCGTGCAAAGCCATTATAAGTAAGTAACACTAGGCGTTGCTGGTCTGGAGAAAGTGCTTTTACTTCATCACTGTTATAAACAGCTTGAACTCGCGTAAATAATTTTTCATTTTGATTTATTTTAGAGAAAAATGCTGAAAGTCTTGGTGCCATTTCAGCCTGAATTTTACGAAATTCAGGTGAAGATTCATTTGAACTCCAAATACCCCAGTAAGTAAAAACGCGATCTAAATCGCCTCCTGTTTTCTCCATCGCAACAATTGTATTTTCAAATGTAGGCGCTAAAGGGTTATTAGCAATGGCATCAATTTCTGCAAGATTAATTCTCATGCCTTCTTCAATCGCAGGAATTAAACCGATAAGTGACACTTTATCAAACGCAGGCACACCTTGATAAGGACCTTGCCATTTAGCAAGTAACAACGCTTTTGCTTGCTCTATTTCACTAACATTCTCTGCTGATTTAACTTTGTTGATTTTATCTGTTGTATTTTCATTTGCACTTTCAATTACAGTATTGTCGCTAGTACAAGCCATCAGTAAGCTTGAAAGTAAAAATGTCGATAATAGTGTTTTTTTCATAGTATTCCTCTAACTCGAATGTTAATAATTGAGTAGCATCAATTAAATTTAATTGGAAATCACGATCACCAAGTTAACATTATGTTAACAAAACTTACTTAATATTTATATAATTTAATCTTTCATATCTTAATACCAAGAAAACTCTTTGTTTAATAAGGAAAAAACACCTATTCATCTGAGCTAAGGAATAAGGTTACTATTGTTTTTTTGAGATTTATTGATCTAAGTGGAGAAAGTAAACAAAGGATTCATTACAATAGCCCCGTTAATATTTTTAAGTTTAAAGAAGATACAAATGATGCAGATTACCGATTTGAAAAAAGAGCAAGAAATCACACCATTACTACGATTAGGGTTTCGTCCCTTTTTTCTCAGCGGCGCTATTTTTAGTGTAGTGGCGATTATTTTATGGCTATTAATGTATAAGGGCACCGTTAGTTTATTACCGTTAGGTGGTGGCTATTGGTGGCATATTCATGAAATGGTTTTCGGATTTGGCGGTGCCATTATTGCTGGTTTTTTACTTACTGCTGTACAAAACTGGACAGGTGCTCGTGGGGCACAAGGCACAACATTACTGATATTATTTTTAATATGGTTAGCAGGTCGCATCTTATTATTGATGCCTACTATTCTACCAAGTACTTTAATAACTCTAGTCGATATAAGCTTTTTACCCGCAGTTGCTTATGTATTAGCCAAGCCATTAATCGCTATCAAGCAATACCGAAACTTATTTTTTGTTCCTTTATTATTTTTGTTTACATTAGCTAATTTAGAAATGCATCTAGCTATTTATTACCCTCAAACTTTTACAACTGCCTATGCAGGATACACAGGGGTAATGCTGGTAACATTTTTAATGTCAGTTATGGCCGGGCGTGTAGCGCCAATGTTTACCGCAAATGGTACCAAAACTCAAAAAGCAACTCCGTTACCTTGGTTAGATAAAGCAACTAACGGTAGTTTAGCCATTGCTATGATTTCGTTATTAATCGAACCTCTTACTGGTTTCTCTAATCAATTCTTTGGCTTTATTCTAATCGTTTCAGGAATATTTCAAACGATGCGTTGGTTGCGATGGAAGCCTTGGATTACTTTAGGTGTTCCATTACTCTGGTCTTTACATATCGCAATCAAGTTTATTGCGTATGGTTTAATTATTTTAGGCGTTAGCTACTTAATGCCTGAAGTACCAAGTAATCATATTTGGCACTTATTAACAGTTGGCGGTATGGGTGGTTTAATTTTAGCAATGATTTCACGCGTATCTTTAGGCCACACAGGACGCCCACTATCTCCGCCTAAAGCCATGACAGCTGCTTATATATTTATAACTTTAGCTACAATAGTTCGAGCTTTTGGTCCTTGGGCTTTACCTGAAAAAACCACCCTGTTCATCGACATCAGTGGTACATTTTGGATATTTGCTTTTGGTATATTTGTGATAACTTATGCACCAATGCTAATGAAAGCAAGAGAAGATGGAAGACCTGGTTAGTCCATTAATTAAACATGTATTTTAACTCGTAACATATATTGGAAAACTCGATATGAAAGCCGTATTTTTAGACTGTAGCACTTTTAGTTCACATATCTCTTTTACGGCTATTGAACAACAGGTAAGTAACCTTACCTGTTACGATATTACCAATAGTGAACAAGTTGTTGAACGAAGTAAAAATGCATCAGTACTCATCACTAATAAAGTTGTATTAACTGCTGAATTATTAACACAACTGCCTGCGCTAAAGTTAATCTGTATTGCTGCTACAGGTTATAATAATGTTGATATTGAAGCCGCAAAAAAACTAGGTATAGCCGTCACCAATGTTAGCGGTTATGCTGGCTCTTCTGTTGCTCAATATATCATGGCGCAAATATTAGATTACTATCAACAAACGTCTCACCATAATGCCAATACGACACAAGGGCATTGGCAAAAAAGCGATACTTTTTGTTATCACGGTAATGCCATTACCGAACTTGCAGGAAAAACATTAGGTGTCATTGGTCATGGCAATTTAGGACAAGCCGTCACTCAACTTGCAGAAGCCTTTGGCATGAAGATTTTAATCAGTGAACGGATAAATAGCCCTAAAATTCGCCAAGGTAGAGTAGCGTTTGAAGAAGTCATATCACAATCAGACATCATCAGCTTACATTGTCCACAAACAACAGATAACGAAAACTTAATCAACTCCGATATTTTAGCTAGAATGAAACCAACAGCCATGCTTATTAATACAGCACGTGGGGCACTTGTTAATAGTATCGACTTATTAACAGCATTAAAAAACCAACAAATAGCTTATGCCGTACTCGATGTATTAGAACAAGAACCACCACCAGCTAATCACCCATTACTAAATGCCAAATTAGCTAATTTAAAAATTACAGCTCATATTGCTTGGGCAAGTAGTGAAGCACAGCAAAGATTAATTAATCTTCTAAGTAAAAATATAAGGGCTTTTGAAAACAATGAAGCTTTAAATAGGCTTGATTTGTAACGAGTTAATTTTTTGTACTTTTTTCTACCGATAGATACATTGACAGTTTTGCCACTTGTGCTAATTCTTCTTCAGATAGAGCACCGTATAGTCTAGGATAACTCCAACCATATCCCCATCGAAAACTTGTTGGTAAGTAAGGAGTTCCACCAACTCTGACACCCACTAACATTAATGCCGCAATAGTTGGTTCACCCACTTGCATAACACATGTTTTGAGCTGTTTGTCTGAGTTTAGGCGCTGTTGATAGGTGCCACCTTGCCAGTAATCAAAATCATGCTGTTGACAACATGCTAACCATAAATCCTTCTGTGCAATTGTACCATCTGGAAAAGCGCTACAACCGTCACTGGTAAATGGTTTGAGAGTGTCTGCTTGCACTGTTGAATAAAACAAAATCAAACTAACAATAAAGAAGAGCTTTTTCAAAAGGTCACTTGCCAATCAATCGCTACTTTATTCTTTTGGGTTAACCAAGTATTCGCTTTTGAAAAGTGCTGACAACCAAAAAAACCGCGATAAGCTGAGAGTGGCGATGGATGAGATCCATTTAAAACTAAGTGTTTGCTTGAGTCTATATCACGCCCTTTCTTTTGAGCATGAGCACCCCACAAAATAAATACACAACCATCATTATGCTGATTAAGTTGTGAGATTATTTGGTCGGTAAAACGCTCCCATCCTAATTTAGCATGTGAGTGTGCTTTACTTTGTTGCACAGTAAGTACGGTATTAAGTAACAATACCCCTTGCTCTGCCCATGACGTCAGATTGCCATGATTTGGCGTATTAAAGCCTTCAATATCAGTATTGAGTTCTTTATAGATATTAACTAGAGATGGAGGGATTTTAATATGCTTAGTGACAGAAAATGCCAAACCATGTGCTTGTGGCTGATGATGATAATCACCCTTGCCAACACCATGGTAAGGATCTTGTCCTAATATAACGACTTTTATATCCGCTAAATCACAATATTCAAATGCATTGTAGACATCCTTTTCCTCGGGGAAAATAGTAATGCCTTGTGCTCTTTGTTTTGTGATTTCCTTTTGCAACTGGCAATAGTAATCTTGCTGTTTCTCTTGCTCAATTATCTGTTGCCAGTGAGGTTTTATCATTTTATTTTCTTATTTCAAGAAAGTACTATGCTAATAAATAAGCACGTAAATCAGCAAATTCACTACTCATGTCTTTCGACAAGATAGGCTCACCTGCACAATCTGCTAACTCTTTTGGTAAACCAAGTGGCTGACCTAAAATGCTTTCAACTACATCCTTAAATTTAGCTGGATGTGCAGTACCTAAAAAGACACCAAATTCACCTTCAATCGCATTATATTGCAACGCTTTATATGCAACAGCAGCATGTGGTTCACTAATATAACCCAACTTGCTTAACTGGATAACGGTAGATTGAGTTTGCTCTTCATCAATTGAAACTGAGCTTACACTACCCTCTTCAACAATGCCTGATTTAAGCATGTGTTCAACACGCGGCCAGTTGTTTGGATTACTCACATCCATTGCATTCGAGATAGTTGCAACGGTCTCATTAGGAGTCCATTCACCTGTTTCTAAGTAGCGTGGAACCGTATCGTTAAGGTTAGTTGCCGCAATAAAACGTTTAATAGGTAAACCCATTGCTTTAGCAAATAAACCCGCGGTTAAGTTACCAAAATTACCACTTGGAATAGAGAAAACAATATCGCCTAAACTCTTTTTAGCACGAGAAATTTGCGCTACTGCTTCAAAGTAATAACAAATTTGTGCCAGTAAACGGCTGATATTGATTGAGTTGGCTGAATTTAAACCAATCGTCGTTGATAGTTCGGTATCACTAAACGATTGCTTCACTAATGCTTGGCAATCATCAAAATCACCTTCAACACATAGCGTTTCAATATTATCACCTAAGGTAGTGAACATTTTCTCTTGTAATAAAGATATTTTGCCTTTCGGGTACATGATAACTACACGAATATTATCAATACCATGAAAAGCATGCGCAACCGCAGCACCAGTATCACCGGAGGTAGCTGTTAAGATGGTTAATGGCTTTGTTTGACCACTTGCCTTAGCATCTTTAGCAACAAATGTTTGCAAACACTTGGCCATAAAACGCGCACCAAAATCTTTAAAAGCTAACGTTGGACCATGAAATAATTCTAAAATGGCTCGATCGTTCGCAATAGGTTGCATTTGAGCCGGAAAATTAAAGGCATCGGTTACGATGTCAGTTAATTCTTTTTCAGTTAAGTCTTCTTCAACAAAAGGAAGTAATATCTTAACACTACGCTCAACCATCGGCATTGCTAAAAGTGCTTCAATATTATCAAATTTAGGCATAGTTGTAGGGAAAAATAACCCTTGATTCTTACCTAAACCTTGTTTAACTGCACCAGCAAAACTAACTTGCTCGTCATTTTCTTTTAAGTTATAAAATTTCACGTTAATTTCTCATTTTAAATTTTTGTATCAATTTTTCAGCAAATTCAACATGAACAGAGTATCTCTTTCATGTTGAGTTTCATACGGTGCAATAGCGTTGAACTAAGGTTCAACCTTGTTTATACCTCAATTGCGCCTTCATCATCAACTAAACATACATGTACAAAACCAAGATCTGTTTGTAAATAGTTTTCTTGCAACCAGTCAGCAAAGCTTTGCGCTTGTTGCTCACTATCACACACACAAAATAATGTTGGTCCAGAACCAGAAATACCCACAGCTAAGCTACCTTGTGCAATAAGATAGTCATGTGCTTGTTGATATTTTGGTAATAAATTCTTTCTATAAGGTTCGGCAACTACATCAGTTAACACTGAAAAAGCCTGTGCTTTATCTTGTCGATGACAAGCATCAACAAACGTTGCTAAATTTTGGCCATAGCTTATCACATCTGCTCGACTATAACTTGTTGGTAAAACATCACGAGCGGCTTTGGTTGAGACTTCAATGCCAGGGTATGCCATTACATAATAACAACCAGTAAAGTCTGGTAAGGCGCGACTAATTATGTCGCTATCAGGTACCATCAATTGTAAGCCTCCTAAATAACAAGGGGCAACATTGTCATAGTGTAAACTACCACTGATTTGAGCTTCCATTTGACCTGTCATTTTAAGTACAGTTTTTTCATCAAAACTAAAGTTGTTGTTCTTGGCATAAAACGTATTTAAGCCTGCTAACGCAGCAACAACAGAACAAGCACTTGAGCCTAAGCCACTGCCTACTGGCATTTTCTTATCTAACGTCAGTTTTACTTTGCTTATCGTTTGTTTAGCATCAATCAATGCTTCATTGAATAACTGTAGACATGACCAAACAATATTATCTTCTTTATTGTTGGGTAATTTATCAGCAAAAGCGCCTACAACAACTAAACTATCTTCTTCAGCAAAATCAACAGAGACAACGTCTCCCAATAAAGTTCCGTCAATAGGTTTAACTGCTAAGCCCAATACATCAAAACCAACACTAACATTACCAATAGAGGCAGGGGCAAATACAGAAGTATTATATGAACTAGACATTAGTGTTGTTGCTCCCAAGCAAGAGTTCTTAAAATGTCTCCGAAAACACCCGCTGCAGTTACCGCAGCACCTGCACCATAACCGCGTAAAACAAACGGTAATGGCTGATAATAGCGACTATGAATAGCTAAGGCATTTTCACCATCTTTTATGCTATATAAAGGATGCGCGCTATCAACCGCTTCAATCGACACTTGGCATTTACCGTCAACAATATTACCAATGTAACGTAACACTTTACCTTCAGCGCTTGCTGCTGCAATACGTGCACTAAATTCATCATCTATTTTAGTCAAATTTGCCATGAATTCACTGATATCGCCGCTGTCATCAAAGTCACTAGGTAACACTGATTCAATTGTAATGTCAGACAATTCCAATTGCATGCCGGCTTCACGGGCCATAATTAATAATTTACGCGCAACATCCATACCACTCAGATCATCACGAGGATCAGGTTCAGTAAAGCCATTTTCTTTGGCAATTGCTGTCGCTGCTGAGATAGTCATGCCTTCATCTAATTTACCAAAAATATAAGATAAAGAGCCAGATAACACACCTTCAAAACGTTGCAGTTGATCGCCCGCTTTAATTAAACTTTGTAGCGTATCAATTACCGGTAAACCAGCGCCAACCGTTGTTTCGTATAAGAATCTACGGTTAGTTTTTTGCGCTGTGCTACGTAAGTCTTGGTAGTATTCCCAAGAATCAGTATTCGCTTTCTTATTAGGCGTTACCACATGGAAGCCTTCAGCTAAATAACCGACATAGCTCATCGCTAGGTCTTCATTAGAGGTTGAGTCGACTAATACTGGATTTATTAAATGATTATCACGAACAAATGCTTTGATGTTTTCAACGTTAACTTCAAGCGCTTGCTTATTGTCAGCACCTTTTTCCATTACGGCTTGCCAGTTATCTAAGTCGATACCTGCTTTATCAAAAACCATACCTTTAGAGTTAGCAATACCGTAAACTTTTAAGGCAATATTTTGTTCTTTTAGGCTAGCTTGTTGACGAGATATTTGTGCGATTAATTCACTACCAACTACACCACAACCAACAAGGAATACATCAATGGTTGGCTTATGAGAGAAGAAGTTTTGATGACTAATTTTCATTGCATCAGTACATTTACGTTGTTCTATTACAACAGAAATACTACGCTCTGATGAATCTTGTGCAATGGCAACAACATTAACACGAGCTTGTGCTAACGAGCTGAAGAATTTAGCAGCAACGCCACGTTGATGATGCATACCATCACCCACTAAAGAAACAATCGATAACTCACCTTTTAATGCAACAGGTTCAAGTAAACCATTCAGTAACTCTAATTCAAACTCTTCTTTTAAGCTTTGCTCTGCACGCGCTGCATCACTAGAGTATACACAGAAGCTAATGCAGTACTCACTTGATGATTGGCTAATTAAAACTAAAGAGATATTTTCACGGCTCATGGTAGCAAAAACTCGACTTGCCATACCTACCATGCCTTTCATACCCGGACCTGAAACATTGATCATGGTTAGATCATCAAGATTAGAAATTGCCTTAACACGTTTTTGCTGATCATTTTCGTTAGAGATAAGTGTACCCGGAGCTGAAGGGTTACTCGTATTCTTAATCAAACAAGAAATATGATATTGCGCGATTGGGCCAATAGTTTTTGGATGCAATACACTTGCGCCAAAATATGACAATTCCATGGCTTCTTGATATGACAAATAATCTAATAACTTAGCTTCTTTAATCATACGAGGATCAGCATTATATACGCCATCCACATCAGTCCAAATTTCACAACATTCAGCTTCCATACATACGGCTAATACTGCTGCAGAGTAATCTGAACCATTACGACCTAACGTAGTGATTTTGCTTTCTCCACCGTTTTTATCAACATTCACGCCGATAAAACCAGGCATTAATGACACTTGATTTAGCTTTTCATATTCTACGATAAACTTATCTTTAGAAAGCACTAAGTCAGCCACGGCATTTAATGATGATTCATTAGTGAATAGAAATCTTTCAGGCGCTAATAATGACACTTGTAAACCAGATGACTGTAATACTGAATCAAGGATAGCTACGCTTAAACGCTCACCTGTACTAATAATTCGAGCACGAATATGATCTGGACAGTAAGTCAACATTGTTATGCCTTGCATATAACGTTGAAGCTGATGTTCATAGTTAGTTAGTGCTTGTTCACAATGTTGTGAATTAAACTCAGGTAAACTTGCAGATAAATCATCAATAATCGAGGTAATAGCGCGCTTAAAGTGATTCAGATCGGTAACCATTCTAGCTTCATCATTAATGTTTTCGGCCATGGCTACTAAATGGTTTGTTACACCTTGTGGCGCCGATACAACAACAGCAACTTTTGACGATTGGCTTTTATCTTTGATGATATCAGCAACTTGACGAAAACGCTCAGCTGAAGCCAATGATGAGCCACCAAATTTAAGTACACGCATTATTTTCCTACTCTATTTATAGTTAACAATTGTTCGCTTTTCACACTAGACACTTACTTCCTGTACTGCCTATTTAGTTACTTCGTGCAACAAAATATGATTGCGAACGACTATTTATTCTGAACATAAAAAAGCCCGTCACCTTTTCAGGTCACGGGCTTCGATAAAATTATTTTTTTTACACGTTAGCCAGCGACCGCCATCTCAATTCGGGTGGTGGTGGTAATAATAATGGTAATGTGCTGAGATGTAATATTCATGGTTGGTAAAATGCCTGATTTTACAACGTCTGTCAACCTTTATTAACATTAATAAAAGAGAATAAAAAGCTATAGATTATGCATAAAAAACCGTATTAACTGTTTAAACACGTTATTTATAAAAAAACTATGCACTTTATAGCATGTTCAAAACTTACATTTACTTTGAATAATTTATAGTCAGATCCAGTCCTGCTTGAAATTGGCTAATTTGACAATGGTAAACGCCATAACAAGGGCGCTTGATTGGTTTTTATCCATTGTTTTGCTTGCCTATAATCAGGAAAGTATTTAGCAACTAATTGCCAAAAGTTTTTGGAGTGATTTAAATGACGAAGATGACAAATTTCGTGAACAATAACATAGTCAATAACATCAAGCGGTAACATCATTAACAAGTAATTAAAGCTTAACTCTCCACGATTATTGCAACTGCCCCAGCGAGAACGATATTGCCTTATTTTAATACTCGTAGGCATAAGTGATGTTAACTGGGAGTAAATAGCAACTCTTGGGGAAATAAGTTCTTCAGCTTGCTCTTTAAAGAATTTTTCAATTTGTTTCTTAACGGCTATAGCTAATACCATTTTATTACTAAGTTTTTGTTGGTTTCGCTGTGCAAACGTTATCGTTAATATTTGCTGGTTATTGATATTCTTAGTTAATGTAACATTTGATTTTTTAGCAAAAGAAAACTGTAGGCTAGTTAACTTTCCAAAAACAAAGAGTGTTGAACCTTCACTAAAGTCACAGCAAAGAGTATCCACCTCTTTTTGCTGTGCTATTTTAGATTTTAGCCAAAGCCATTTTTGCTTAATAAAAGTATTAATGAACTCTTCGTCGATGCCATGAGGCGCTCTTACTAAGACTTCCCCTTGCTTAACTTGTAAAGAAAGTGTTTTACGCTGGCTGCGAACTATTTGATATTTAATCTCACTATTCATCAATAATAATCAGTTAACTTACCTTACTTTATTTAGCTGAAGCTTTTTCAGCTTCCTTTTCAACGGGCTTTTTCGCTGCTTTTTTTGTAGGCGTTTTTTGCGGTGGTTTTTTCGCTAGTAACGCAACTAATACCTCATCTCGGTGTTGAGCTAAATAGATACTCAATTCTTCACTCACGGTTTCGCTTAGCTCTATTGATGAATTTGCAAAGACATCAGCTAAATTATCAGCCATATCCAACATTTTGTCATAATCATCTGCTGATTTCTTATCCATAAATGTTTTTGCCTCCACCCCATGTCTAATGACGACAAATCGACTTTCAACTGCCATTATTATTCCTTAGTTATATTTGTGAACTTAAAAATATTACAACGTATAGCAACACGATACCACAACAACCCTTTGACTGTATATAAAACCAGTATTAATTTATATTAATCCTCTCCTATATTTCTTATAAGTAAATTTAATAGAAAATATTTCATCTGTTTTATATGTCTGATTATCACAAAATGTAAATGGATTTACACACTCTGCACACCATATATAAAAACAATAGATAAAGATCAAAAACTTAAAGATGCCAATTTTAATATAAGAATTTCTTTTGTTACACACTCTCGATAAGTGTTAACAACTTATTTTAAAAAATAGTCCACTATTGTTAAGGCGAAATAGAGTCCTTTTCGTAAAGATAACAATTGATGGAGAATATAATGAAAATTTTAAAAAACACTGTTATCGCTTTAACTATCGCAGCTCCTTTATTGGCACTTAGTTCAACAAGCCATGCAGCAATGGATCCACGAGTAGAGCAAGCCTTAGTAAATGTCTGCAAATCAGTTACAACAAATAAAGTCTACCAATACAAAAAAACAGCTAACTCTTATCATTTGAAAGATAAGACAATCGCGTTAAAAGTTGTATGTAATGGTCAAGATATTATTAGTTTTGCTGAGAGCTATGGTGCAGATAAAACGGCTGCAAAGCTACAACAAAGCCTAGGCACAACCAAGATTATTGATCTTGCCTCTAAAGAAAAACTTAAAGTCACTTTTACTCTGTAAATAAAATATAAATACCACAACTTCAAGAATTTATTCATGCCGTTTGAAGTTGTTTTATTTCGCTTGAGTATAACTAAATAGTTTTTCTAACCACGACTGTTTATCACTTCGTTCTTCTAAACAATCTTTGCTAACTGATATACCAGCGGCTATTGCAGGGTATATTTTAGTATGAGCACAGTGTGATGTGACCGCATTGCCTGTTTCAATTTCAAACTCTGTCATAGCGATAGCTTCAGGCTGATATATATTTCTGTTAACTACGCCCTGTTTTTTAAGGTATTGACTAAAAAGTAACAAAGCGCCGCTACTTCCTGTTAAGCCTGTTGTTTTATTATTATCTTTACCTACCCAAGTCGTCACTAGGTTTTTCTCATCAAACCCTATAAACCAACTATCGCGCAAATCATTACTGGTTCCTGTTTTGCCGGCTATTTTTGTATTTTTTAATCGCCAACTAAGAGATTTAGCTGTACCTGTTTGTGTTACCTGCATTAACGCATAATCTAAAAGGTAGGCAACGTCTGTTGAAATAACCTTAGTTACATTCGGTTCAAACTCCCATAGTGTTTCACCATAAGAGGAAACCACTTGATTAATAGCATGAACTTGCTCTAATTCGCCTCGTCTTGCTAGGGCTATATACATTTGATTAATTTGTAATGGCGACATATTTAAAGCGCCTAATAACATAGAAGGACGCGTGATAATGTCATCTTTGTAGCCCAGTAAATGAATAGCATCAGCAATATTTTCTAACCCTATGTTCATGCCTAAATTTACAGTAGGAATATTTAATGATTTAACTAACCCATCAATTAGTGGCACTTGGTGGCGATATTTACCATCATAATTTTTAGGTTGCCACTTTTTCCCTTGGTCATTATCACTTGCATCACTTCTCAATGTTATCGGTTCATCAGCAAGTAAACTGGCAAAGTTAAATTGCTCAAAGCGCTCCAATGCAGCCATATAAATAGCCGGTTTAATTAATGAGCCCACTGGCCTTTTGGCGTCGAGTGCACGATTAAACCCTGCAAAACCATTTTGTCTATCTCCCACTAACGCACGAATTTCAGCACTTTCAATATCCGTAACAATCATAGCTGCTTGTAAGTCTTTTTGATGATGTGCTTTTTCTAATTCGACAAGTTGGCTATTTACACTTTCTTCTAATAGCTGTTGGGCAACATGAGAAAAACCGGTAAAAACTTGAATACCTGTTTTTTGTTGGTATGTGGTTAAGTGCTGATTAAGTTCTCGTTTAACCAATTGTAAAAATGCTGGGTATTTATCTGTTTTAAAGCGGCGGTGCTTGCGAACTGATAATGACGAGGTAAGTGTTTGTTCAAATTCCTTAACAGAGAGAAAATTTTGCTCAAACATTAAGCGTAAAATTAAATCACGACGTGCTTTCGCTCGTTTTGGATGACGCCAAGGGTCGTAATAGCTAGGCCCTTTCACTTGGGCTACAAGCAAAGCCATTTGTCCACTATCTAACGACTCTAGGGGTTTACCAAAATAAAATTTTGATGCTAAACCAAAGCCATAAATACCATTAGCATAATGTTGACCTAAATAAACTTCATTAACATAAGCCTCAAGCAATTGGTCTTTGCTATAACGCACTTCGATAATAATCGACATTAGCGCTTCTTTAATTTTACGTATGAGTGTACGCTCACGCGTTAAAAACATATTTTTAACAAGCTGCTGCGTTAACGTACTTCCCCCTTGCACCGTACGACCTGCAACAATATTATTATATAAAGCACGTAAGATACTTAATGGAGAAACACCTTGATGATGGTAAAAATTACGGTCTTCAATTAACAATAAGGTATCAATTAAAAGCGTTGGCATCTGCTCTAATGCCACTAGAATTCTGTCTTCTTTATTATCTGGTACTAATCTCGCAAGTAAAGTTGGTTCAAGCTTAATTTGCTCAACAGATCTATCTTGTGTAAATAGTTTAGTCACTTTATTATTTTTAAAGTCGATTGTTAAACGTACTGCACCACTTACATTTTCATTACTATTCTGCGCTACATCTGGAAAGTTAAACGCGCGACGATAAATAATAAAGCGACGAGAAGATTGAGCAAACTCCCCAGGTGAATTAGCAAATGCTACTTTGCTATAGCCATTTATTTTTAAAGACTTTGCAATGATACTGGGATTAATTTCATCGCCAACTTTAAATGACTCGATTTGACCATAAATTTGCGCAGGTACTTGCCATCGTTGACCCTCAAAAGTTCTTTGTACTTTTGCATCCAAATAAATCATAAAAATAGCGAGAACAAACGCAAGTGCAATAACTGATTTAATCCCAGTTATTGCTAACCAACGTATCCACGATTTATTTGAACTTACTAATTTTTCAGTTTTCTTCTTGGTAGACATAAATTCATGCAGTCCTAATTTTTATTTTTTAAATGTCGTTTAGTCTTATTGGTTGGCTCTGCATTTACCGGATCATCGGGCCAAAAGTGTCTTGGATAATTTGCCTTCATATCCTTTTTTACCGCTTGATAACTCCCTGCCCAAAATTTAGCTAAATCTTGTGTTACTTGAATTGGACGCTGCGCCGGCGATAATAGCTCTAATAATAAAGGAATTCCTTGATTATTATTTATATTTCCTATTGTTGGTGTTTGTATTGTTCCATAAAGCTCTTGCATTGGTAATGATACTTTCGGTGATTTTTCTTTTGAATAACGAATAGGACAATGACGTCCCGTTGGACCAATAAACACACTTGGTGCTGCTTGCTTTAATATCTGCTGCTGTTGATAATTAAGTAAAGATAATAACATTGATGATAAATCTAATTTACTTAGCTTTGCGGTTGATTTTATTTCACCTACAAAAGGCGCAAACCAATCAGGTAGAGTTTCTAGTAATGCTTTTTCACTGATATCAGGTAAATCATAGTTTGGATAAAAATCATTCAACCACTGCCATCTAGCTTGCAATTCACGGTCTCTATCTTGCCAATTTAGAAAACTTAAGCCTTTTTGTCTAACAAGTTCGCACCACATTTTAGCGATACTTTTGTTTGTTAACGTATTGCTGCTTATTTTATCTTGCAACATAAGTGCAGCAAGTTTAGTTTGTGATCGTGCCACAATTTTCCCGCTTGATTGATCAAACATAGCCACTTCGTGCTGTGTTATTTCTTTCGAAAACACTTGCTCTATTTGAGGTAAATCTATGGTGGCAGCCAAGCGAACTTGTAAAATGCCTTGAGACTGCATTAAATCGGCAATCACCAGAAAACTCTCTCCTGCTAAAGCATCCTGCTCACTTAAGCTGACACCTTTACCATTAGCACAAATAAAATCTCCTAACGCCCCACGTGCTTTTGCAACTCGTTCAGGATATGCATAAGCTAGTAAAAGCCCTGTTTTATCTAGCCCCAGCTCCGTTTTAACCAAAGAATCAACAGCTGATAGTTTCATTTTGCGGGCTAAAGTTTTAACTTGTTTAATAATATTAGTAAGCTTGCCATTAGGTTTATGCCATTGAGTCAGCAACTGAGATATTCTGTGCTCAAAATTACAGTCAAACTGACTGTATTCATTGGGTAAAATATCTCGTTCTTCTAATAATGCAGTCATGATACAAGCGAGAAAAGTAAGCTTTTCCGTGTGGTTTTGCGATAGGTCATTCTTAGAAAGCATTTTGGCGCAAAGTAACATATGAGCAAACCGAGGATGACAAGGTAACTGCGCAACTTGATCGCCATGTTTAGTGAGTCGATTATGCTGATCTATAATGGCTAAACTTTTAAGTTCTTGCCATGCTTGTTGCTCTTTATTTGGTGTAGGGAGTTCTAAAACGGGTAAATCAGCTAATGTACTCACTCCCCACCTTGCTGCTTCGATTAACGTAGGTAGCAAATCAGCTTGTTGAATATCATTAACACTTTGTTCTGGTCTGCGTTCAAATTCATCTTTTGCATACAAACGAATACACTTACCTGCCATTATACGTCCTGCTCGCCCAGCACGCTGTATTGCAGAAGATTTGGCTATTTGTTTTTGCACCAATTTATTCATTAAGCTAGCACTGTCATAACTTGCAACCTTTTCAAAGCCACAATCAATAACTAAGCTAACGCCTTCAATAGTCAGTGACGTTTCAGCAATATTTGTCGCTAAAACTAATTTTCGCCTACCCGATTTACAGGGTTCAATTGCTTGTTGCTGCTGCTTTAAGGTGAGATCACCAAACAAAGGGCAAAGTAATAAATCATCGGTTGTATTTGCGCTCAATGCTTGTGCTATAAAACGAATATCAGCAATGCCGGGAAGAAAAACGAGTGTAGATCCTTGGTGTTCATACGCTTGTTGTTTAATAACGTTTAATGCATGAGTTCGCCAACGCTGAATGTTAGACGGTGCATTATAAATAATGTCTACAGGGTAACTTCTTCCTTCGCTAGCAACAGCAATGGCATCAGGCAGAGCTTTATTTAGATAATCGGTATCAAGGGTTGCTGACATCAGCAATATTTTCAAATCGTCCCGCAGCCCTTGTTGAATATCCCGTGTTAATGCAAAAGCTAGATCGCCTTGCAAACTACGTTCATGAAATTCGTCAAAAACCACTAAAGCACAATGAGCAAGCTCAGCATCTTGCTGAATTATTTGCGTTAAAATCCCCTCAGTGATCACTTCCAAGCGAGTATTGTCTGATACTTTTTTTTCATTTCGCAAACGATAACCGACTGTTTTCCCCACAGGCTCATTTAGTTGGCTAGCAAGATAAGTTGCAATATTTTTTACTGCAAGCCGACGGGGCTGTAATAAATAAATTTTTTTTGTTAAAAATTTTTCAATACTAAGCAGCCATAAAGGCAAGCAAGTTGACTTACCAGCCCCCGGAGGAGCAGATAGCATAACAGTAGGATGCTCTATTAATACCTGACAAAGATGAGTTTTAATCGTCTCAATAGGCAAGATATTTGGTGCTGACATATAAGCTAAACAATAGAGTGGCAATATAAACAATGAAGCATTATAACAATTTTACACTTTGATCGTTATAGCAATTAACGATAATACGCAGACCAGTTGCAACATCATGAATAAGTAGCTAAAGATAAACTTGCAAATAATATAAAATGTACTTACTTGGCAAATGCTTCAAAAATTGATATCAATAGGGTACGACTATACTTAATTATAGAAGGAATCATTCATGCAGCATTCTAAACACGCAAACTATAGCATTGAACAACAAAACAATATTTTATTAATTGATGCTCACGGCCCTTTCGATGAGGTTATCACAGAGCAATTTGATCGAGATATTAAAGTTGTCACTCAAAAAATGCGTCATAAGCCATGGGCATCATTAGTTTCATTTAAAGGTAATAGTATAATTACCCCTGAAGCAGAACAAAATTTAATTGAAACAACCCACTATCGGGTAGAAAATGGCATGGTAGCGATTGCTGTTGTAATAATGAATAGTTCCTATGCTGATACGCTTCAAATGCAGCTACAACGCATTTACCAAAGTAGCTCAGTTCAATTTAATTTTTTTAGTGATGCTAAAAATGCTAAATCTTGGTTAGATAGTTTTATTCATTAATAATCTATTTTCTTCATATATTTGTGTTTTTAAATTATTCCAAAATAATAGAGTAGTTTATCCGGATAAACTTAACAGTTATAACGATAAAGCAGTCACTCTTTCAAAATGGGTTCAATTTACGTCCTTAGGTTAACAGTAGCTCAATCAATCACTTTTTCTTGCAACTTCTTCTATATTTCCTAATCAATTTATCTTGTTATACTCTGATAGTGTTAGCATAATGTGACTGTGCTATATGAACGAGTTATAAGGATATTTTAATTTTTATGCATCACTATGAAATGGGCATTAGAATAAAAAATGCGATATGCATTACCCTTTTATTTTTTTCAATGTTCACCTACTCAATAGGCGCACAACCATACGTAAAACTAGATGACCACAGTAGAATTGAATTAAACGAACAGAGTTTATGGCATCAAACTCAAAGCTTAGAAACAAATCCTACTTTTTCATCATTAGCTCAACTCTATGCTGATTCAAATAATGTTAAATCTACTTTTGGAGGAAGTGGAGCCTATATAACAAAAATAAAATTATCTAATCTTAAAATCAAAAATGACACTTGGTTTATTAATATTCATGCTGTTTACTTAGACATAGGAACGGCGTACTGGCAACCTGACAGTGGTAAACCAATACAACTAGAAAACTTTGGTCAGATGGGAAGCACTAACCCAAGATTAGCGCACTCTCAAGCTTTTTCTCTGCCACTAAAACCAAAAGAAAATGGCACACTTTGGGTGTTTATTCAGGCAAAAATGTTTGCAACACCTGTTGTGGTAGAGCTTTATAGCAAAACAGAGTTTTATCAAAAACAGTTCTTAATAAATAGCGTCACTTCTATTTCATTCACCGTTATGATGACGCTAGCCTTAATTGCTTTCTTTATTTATCTTAGAACCAAATACTTAGTTACATTAGCCTGTACAGGTTATATCGGTATACAAGGTTTAGGTTGGTTTACCGCATCGGGAAGTTTCGGCCATTTATTCACAGTATCTACATTTAATCCTGTTTATAGCGGTATTATTATTTTTCCTTTTGCAATAGCTTCTGCTAGTCAATTTACTAAGTTGCTATTCAACTGTAAAAAAGAACATCCTACATTAACTAAGGTATTTAATTTACTGTCAATAATCTGTTTAACCTTTGGCATAATCATGCCGTTTATTCCTTTTACACAAAGCTTTGTAATATCACATATCATCGCCATGTTTTGGATACCTCTTTGCATTGGCACAGGCATACTTATGCTGGCAAAAAAAGATTTTAGAGCAAAATATTACTTAATAGGCAACTTGATATACAGCCTCACATTAACAGGATATATTTTATCTCATCTCTATAAAGTAGACTGGAACCTTCCCCTTGAAGTTATTGTACAGGTTGCCTTAACCATTGATTGTATGTGCATTCTTCTGTCGCTAGCAGAATGGTTACAAATCCAACAAAAAGAATTTCATCGAAATTATGCAATTTCTCGTATTGATCCACTAACCCAGATTGGCAATCGCTTTGCCCAAAATGAAAAATTAGCGAATTTAGAGGGAGACTATTGCATCACATTTATTGATCTTGATGGATTTAAAAAGATTAATGATGAATTTGGCCATGATGAAGGTGATAAGATGCTGATTGCAACAGCCAATATAATGCAGAAAAACTTACAAGACTTAGGTTCTATATTTCGCTGTGGCGGTGATGAATTTATTTGGGTAATAGATATTAATACTCCCCATCATGTCGAGTCATTATTGGTAGAGTTGACTAAGTTACTACTTAAAATCGAAAAAGAATTACAACAATCAGGTTGGGCAAGTGCAGGTCTAAGCTTTGGTATTGCGACAAGCTTTGAAACTCAGAACCAATCTGAGTGTTTATCTTTAGCCGATCAACGAATGTATAAATACAAACAAGACAAGAAATAATGAAAATCAATTTAAAAAAAGCAACCTTGATTAAACGCTATAAGCGCTTCCTTGCAGATGTTACGTTAGAAGATGGTACAGAAACCACAATACATGTGGCTAATACCGGTGCTATGACAGGGTGTGCAACAACTGGTGACACTGTATGGTACAGCACCTCAACTAACCTCAAACGTAAATATCCTTATAGCTGGGAGTTAACTCAAACCAAAGACAATCATTTTATTTGCGTTAATACCATGCGTGCGAATCAGCTTGTAGAGGAAGCAATTAATACGAATTTAATTAGCGAATTAAGTAACTACCAATATCTTAAACGGGAAGTGAAATACGGTAATGAAAATTCAAAAATTGATATTTTTTTAAGCCAAAGTAACGCAAATCCAACAGTAAAAGATGCTTATATTGAAGTTAAAAGTGTTACTTTACTTGGACAAACTGTAAAACAAAACACTGATGGCCAAGGTTTTTTTCCTGACTCCGTTACTGTTAGAGGACAGAAGCATTTACGTGAATTAACCACGTTAAGTCAACAAGGCAACCGTGCTGTGCTATTCTTTGCTATACTACACAGTGGTATAAATAATGTTGCAGCTGCTAGCCATATTGATGAAAAATATAGCGAATTACTTAAAGCAGCACAGGAGGCTAATGTTGAAATTATTGCTTATAAAGCTAATTTTCAGCAGGTTTCAGATCAAATAGAAATACAACTAACTAAGAGGATTTCGGTGAGAAACCAATAGATTCTTATTATCAATTAGCATTAAAAAGAGAGATAATGATTGACTAACCCTAGGTAAACTTGCTAAAAAGCTTGCTCATTTAGAAAGTCAAAAAATAAAGACTAAGTGTTAAATATTTAAAATGGTATTTAATGTATTGATAATAAAGTAAATAATTTTTATTTTTACTTTATTAACTAGAAACATTGATTTTTATCACAAGTGATACCATATAGTTCAGATATTTTAGGTCTACTATAATAATAGTATTGGCAATTACAACCAAGTTAAACGTTAATTGGTGTTTTCATCAAACAGTCTTGGTCCTTGTAGTATTAGGAGATTCAGCATGCCAACAAATAAAGGCAAAACATTAGGAATATTAGCATTAGCAGGCGTAGAGCCATATCAAGAAAAAGCTAATGAAGAATATATGGGCGTTCCCCAACAAGAACATTTTAAAAAGATATTAGATGCATGGCGAATTCAACTGCGTGAAGAAGTAGATCGTACGGTAACTCATATGCAAGATGAAGCTGCAAATTTCCCTGACCCTGTTGATAGAGCAGCCCAAGAAGAAGAGTTTAGCCTTGAACTACGTACTCGTGATAGAGAACGTAAACTCATCAAAAAAATAGAAAAAACATTACAATTAATCGAAGAAGATGATTTTGGCTTTTGTAACTCTTGTGGCATTGAAATTGGAATACGCCGCCTAGAAGCAAGACCTACAGCTGATCTTTGTATTGAATGTAAAACATTAGCAGAAATTAAAGAGCGCCAAATGGCTGGTTAAGTCATTGACTAAACAAGCCTCGCTAACTAAAATTTCTTCCTCTGAACGACCACTTTTACTAAGCAACAATGCTTATCGTGGTCGTTTTGCTCCATCTCCTTCCGGATTGCTCCACTTTGGTTCTTTAATCGCTGCATTAGCGAGTTTTTTAGATGCTAAATCATTTACTTCTTCGCAAGGGCAATCAGGCAAGTGGTTAGTACGAATAGAAGATATTGATCCTCCCCGTGAACAACTAGGAGCAAGCTCTGCAATTTTAACTACGCTTGAAGCATTTGGTTTACATTGGGATGAATCAGTACTTTATCAAAGCCAACAATCACAACTTTATCAAGATACATTAAGCGACTTACAACAGAAAAACCTCAGCTACAATTGTCGATGTACTCGAGCTGAAATTAAAGCGCTTGGTGGAATTTATCAAGGTCACTGTCAAACTCTCAGTCACAGTAAAGATAACAGTGCAATTCGTTTAAAAAACCAATATGGTCACTATCAATTCAACGATATATTTCAAGGAAGCATAAATTGTAATCAACCATTAGCTAAAGAAGATTTTATTATTCATCGCAAAGATGGTTTATTTGCCTACCAACTTGCTGTAGTGGTTGATGATATTTATCAAAACGTTAATCATGTCATTCGTGGCTGCGATCTACTTGAGCCAACAGCGAGACAATTAACACTACTTGCCACGCTGAATAGTACAACACCTGTATACGGACATGTTCCCTTAGCTGTTACAACAGGTGGCTATAAGCTTAGCAAACAAAATAAAGCCCCTGCAATTGATAACAACAGTCCACAACCTGCATTAATCGCTGCATTAGAATTCCTAGGGCAAGTGCCCGACCCTAAATTGGTCAACGAGAAAGTTGATGATATTATTCGTTGGGCAATAGAAAATTGGTCACGAGAAAAAGTAGCATCAGTGACAGAGATTAGTATCGAATAATTGCTAATAACAAATAAATATATTCCTATAAAGAGCCTAACATGAACCTTAATTTCTCTGAATTTTCTGCAAACCAACGTTACCATTTGATGACACAAACCATTATTCCAAGACCGATCGCTTGGGCATTAACAGACTCAAGTAATGGTAGTTTAAATTTAGCTCCATTTTCATATTTTACCGCAGTATCAAGTGCGCCCCCCATTTTAATGATTTCCGTTGGCAACAAACCTAATGGAGATAAAAAAGATACTTTAGTTAATATTATTAACAACCCCAAAATGGTCATACACATTGCCTCAGCACAAGATGCATCAGTGGTTACACAAACCGCTGAAACGTTACCTCATGGTGAATCAGAATTAACCAAATCTGCTTTAGAAACAGTTAATTTTGATAACTTTTCACTTCCACGATTAGCTCAGTGTGATATAGCTTATGGTTGTGAACTTTATGAAATAAAAGAAATTGGCAATTTACCTCAAAGCTTAATATTTTTAGAAGTTAAGCAGGTATACATAAACGATAACGTTATTGAACTAGATGCAAAACAAAGAATAAAAGTTCATGCTGATAAGGTGAATCCTTTAGCTCGCCTTGGTGGGGGTGAATATGCAACAGTCAATAAGCCATTCAGTATGAGCAGACCTAAGTAACTTTAGCAAATATCGGGTTGATGATTGATATAGATAACTTTATTATTTCTCATCACGGCATAACACCCTAAAACAAATAAATATTCTATTAGGTGTTTCAAAGCTACCTAGAAGGCGATCACAAAGCACATTGAAAGGTTGCCAACACTAATTCACAGATATTAAAAGGCATTGTTTTAAGTGTCTTCAATCATTATTTAAGGGAAACAAAAATGAGCGAAAAATTACTATATAAGCAAGATGGACACGTAGTTACCTTAACACTAAACCAACCAGAACTACGTAACCCAATCACTGACATCGACTTTGTAGAATTATTTGTAGAAGCAATCGCGCGCATAAAAGCTGATTTGTCTGTTCGGTGCGTCATTTTAACTGGCGCTGGTAAGGGATTCTCTTCGGGTGGTAACTTAAAACACATGCGCGATCGCGTAGGAACCTTTAGTGGTGATGCCACCACCATTGCAGAAAATTATAAACAAGGTATTCAACGAATTCCTAAAGCTCTATGGTCATTAGAAGTCCCCGTAATCGCAGCCGTTAATGGCCCAGCTTACGGTGCAGGGTGCGACTTAACGTTAATGTGTGATATCAGAATTGCTTCTAAGAGTGCTGTTTTTGCAGAAAACTTTGTTAAAGTAGGCATTATTCCAGGCGACGGCGGTGCCTGGTTATTACCACGCCAAATAGGGCTATCGCGCGCTGCAGAAATGACCTTTACAGGTGAGCCCATTGATGCCGAAACGGCATTAGCTTGGGGACTAGTATCCAGAGTTGTCGATGGAGAGCAACTTTTACCAGAAGCAAATGCGCTAGCGCAACGTATTGCCAAAAATCCACCAAAACAATTACGCATGTCTAAACAGCTATTACGCGAAGGTATGCACTCTCGTCTTGATTCATTATTGGAATTATCAGCTAGTTATCAGGCTAGTTGTCATCAAACCGATGATCATGCTGAAGCTGTGAATGCTTTGTTGGAAAAACGAGAACCGCTTTTTAGCGGCAAATAATACGCACTGTTACTAAATAAAAGTAGCAGACTACATTGACTAATATGTCACATTTCATAAACTTTTAATCTGGCTAGTTCCAAGTAAGGTTTATGAAATGATGATGAAGGAAATATCATGTCTAAAACGGTTGTAATAACTGGCGCAAATCGCGGTATCGGCTTAGCAATGGCAAAAATTTGTCAGCAACGCGGCGATACTGTTTATGCACTATGTAGACAGAGCTCTCTCGAGCTTAATAACTTAAAAGTACATATTATTGAAAATATCGAAATAGCAACTGATGCCGGTATATCGCGCGCTCAATCAGCTCTTTCAAACGTAGATATTGATTTACTCATCAATAATGCAGGTATTTTGCGAGATGAAAGCCTCAGTGATTTTAATAAAGACACTATTGTTGAGCAATTTAATGTCAATGCTGTCGCGCCAATCGCCTTGACACAAACATTATTAAACAACTTATCTCAACACAGTAAAGTTGCTTTAATAACGTCAAGAATGGGCTCGATAACGGATAATACATCAGGTGGTCGCTATGGCTATCGTATGTCTAAAGCGGCTTTGAATATTGCTGCCGTCTCGCTTGCTAAAGACTTAGCAACAAAAGAGATTGCTGTTGGTATTTATCACCCAGGATATGTAAAAACAGACATGGTCAACGCCCAAGGTCAAACGAGTAATGGTGATATTACTAGCGATGAAGCAGCCATGAGATTACTTACATTAATGGCAGATTTAACAATGAGTGAATCAGGTGTATTTAAGCATTCTAATGGCGAAATATTACCTTGGTAAAATCTGATTTATAAATACTTAACTTTTCATTGCAGCGACATTTAAAAATCGCTGCTTTTTCATTCTCTTTTTTACTTGATTGTTATATCATTGCGCCTAATCAAGTAGATAATACTAATTTCATTCAATTATTATTCCTTGTACTGGCTAAAATATTGCATTACCGCGTTGCTCTTGATTCCCATAGAAGATAACTGATTAATTCAACGCTTTCTCATATTTTTCCACAACAAGATTCAAACTTAATGATACAAGTATATTTTCATCCACCTCTATTCTCTAAAAAGGTCAGCGATTATCAAACGCGTCATCAATCTGTGTAAAAAGGTTTTTAGTAAAAATACCAATAATAAAACCGAAACACCTAATGTTATAACAACACTTGAGCAACCAATTGTATTGTCTAGAGACCAACACCCGGTTTCCAGAAAGTTACTTAGTCCAAGTGCATTAAAAGTACTTTATCGCCTAAATAAAGGTGGTTATGAGGCTTATTTAGTCGGTGGTGGTGTTCGTGATATCTTGCTAGGTTTAAAGCCAAAAGATTTTGATATTGCCACCAATGCTACTCCTGACGAGATTAAAGGTTTATTTCGAAACTGTCGTTTAATTGGACGTCGTTTTCGCTTAGCACATATTGTTTTTGGTCGAGAAATTATTGAAGTAGCAACCTTTCGTGGTCATCATGATAATGCATCAAAACAAGAAAAAAGTTGCACCAAAACGTCAAAGCAAAGCGAACACGGTATGCTATTACGTGACAATATTTACGGCACAATAGATGAAGATGCAGAACGTCGAGATTTTACTATCAATGCTCTTTATTACTCAGCAAAAGACTTTAAAGTTTATGACTTTGCTAATGGCGTTAAAGACGTAGAAAATAAAATGATTCGTTTAATCGGTGATCCTGAAACTCGTTACCGTGAAGATCCTGTACGTATGTTACGTGCCATTCGTTTCGCCACTAAGCTTGATATGGAAATATCTGCTGAAACCAAAGCACCAATTAAAGAACTTTCTACATTAATGGCTAACATACCTGCTGCCCGTATGTTTGAAGAGTTTTTAAAGTTATTTATTTCTGGAAAAGCAGTCGCTAACTATGAGCAACTGCGCAGTTATGATTTATTTACCTATTTTTTCCCAGCAGTAGATCAAGAACTAAATAAAGGTAATCAACTGCTAGAGCGTTTTATTCTGCTTGCCATGGAAAATACCGACAAACGTTTAAACAACAATCAACGTGTTACACCAGCCTTTTTATTTGCAGCCATGCTTTGGTATCCGTTACAAAGATATATTCAGCAAATTAACGTTAATAATCAACTTGCTCCTCAAGATGCTTTCTTTGCTGCGTTGAGTGAAGTAATGCCAGAGCAACAGCGTAGCATTTCTATTCCTAAGCGTTTTCAAGGCGTAATGAAAGACATTTGGATTTTACAAGATAAGCTTGCTCGTCGTGAAGGAAAGCGTGCGTTTAAAAGTTTTGAACATCCTAAATTTAGAGCGGGTTATGATTTCTTGTTATTACGTGCTGAAATTGAGAATACACCTGAATTAATTGAGCTAGCTAGGTGGTGGACTGATTTTCAAGCGGTATCAAATGATGCTCGAGTACAAATGATTAAAGGTATAAAAACGTCAACAGGTAGCAAACGTCGTTCACCAAGAAAACGCAGAAAACCAAAAAGTACTGCCAATAGTTCAAGTGCCGACAACTCACACATTAATGATTCAAGTAGCGAATAAACAATATGCAGGTCACTACCACAATTGCCTATATTGGTTTAGGCAGTAATTTAGCTGAGCCAATTAAGCAAGTACAATTCGCTATTGAAAAACTTAAAAATATAGCCCAAAGCAAAGTAATAAAGGTTTCATCATTATACTTAAGTAAGCCCATGGGGCCACAAGATCAAGATGACTACATCAATGCAGTATTGGCATTAGAAACAACGCTTACGCCTATTGAGTTACTTGATACCTTACAGCATATTGAAAATGAAGCAGGCAGAGTCCGCAAAGAAAACCGTTGGGGGGCTCGCATTTTAGACCTAGATATTATTTTATTTGGAAACGAAATAATTAATACTGAACGTCTTACTGTGCCGCATTATGGAATGAGAGTGCGTGAATTTGTTTTATTACCTCTTGCTGAAATTGCAGCAGATCTAGTAATACCGGCTGCAATAGGTGAAGAACAACAAAGTGTAAGATTTTTGAGCCAAAATATCGCAAATAACGCTATGGTAAAGCTATCTCTAGACTGAACGATGATTGCAGTTAAAAAAGATTTATGCGAAAGTAGCCTGATCGAATTATTCACAGCTCACAGTAGTAAAAAGTGAGCTTAATCGAATATTTAACATAAATACCTCATTGGAACGAGCATGGCTAAAATAACAACATCAACCTTGTTAAAAATGAAACAACAAGGGCAAAAAATTTCAACTATTACCGCCTACGACGCAAGCTTCTCCAAGCTATTCGATCAAGCGGGCATCCACGCCATATTAATTGGTGATTCTCTTGGTATGGTATTACAAGGCCAAGACGACACGCTACCTGTTAGTATTGAGCATATGGTTTATCATACCCAATGTGTTAAGCGCGGCATCGAGCAAACCTTGATTATTAGTGATATGCCTTTTATGAGTTACGCTAATGTTGATCAAGCCCTAACTAATGCAACTAAATTAATGCAAGCGGGTGCCAGTGTAGTAAAAATGGAAGGTGGTGCTTGGTTAGTTGATACCATTAAAGCTTTAGTTGAACGTGGTATTCCAGTATGTGCACACTTAGGTTTAACACCACAATCAGTTAATGTATTTGGCGGCTTTAAAGTACAAGGTCGTGATGATTCACAAGCACAACAAATGATAAAAGATGCGCAAGCATTAGAGGCGGCAGGTGCACAATTATTAGTATTAGAGTGTATTCCTGCTCCACTTGGTAAAGCGATATCTGAGGCAGTTACCATCCCAACTATAGGTATTGGCGCAGGTAAAGATACTGACGGTCAGATACTAGTAATGCATGATGCTTTAGGTATTTCTTGTAGTTATATGCCTAAATTTTCTCGTAACTTTTTACAAGAAACTGGCGATATAAAGAAATCTATCGAATTATATATCAGTGAAGTAAGCCACGGAAACTTTCCTGGCGAAGAGCACATATTTAAATAGTTTTGAGCATATCCTAAAATAAACTCCGCAAGAGATTAAAATGAATACAGTTGAAAGTATTAAAGATTTACGTGCGCAAGTAAAATCATGGCGCATGCAAGGGTTAACCATTGCTTTTGTACCAACAATGGGAAATTTGCACGATGGACATTTAGCCCTTGTTGAAGCAGCTCATCAGCATGCCGATAAAGTTATTGCCAGTATTTTTGTAAACCCAATGCAATTCGGTTTAAGTGAAGATATTGATAATTATCCTAGAACGTTAGCTCAAGATAAAGCAAGTTTAATAAAGGTTAACACTGATTTATTATTTACTCCGACCGCTGATATCATTTATCCCAAAGGCGTTGGTGATAATAGCTATGTTGAAGTACCAAATATTTCTGATCTCTATTGTGGTGCTAGTCGACCTGGACATTTTCGCGGTGTTGCCACTGTAGTATGTAAATTATTCAATTTAGTACAGCCTGATAGCGCCTGCTTTGGCTCGAAAGATTATCAGCAGTTACAAGTGATTCAAACCATGGTTGAAGATTTATCCATGCCTGTTGAAATTGTTCCTGTAGAGATTATTCGTGAAGAGTCTGGTTTAGCGATGAGCTCTCGAAATGGCTATTTAACAAAAGAAGAGTTAACAATAGCCCCTACGCTTTATCAAACATTGCAATGGTTAAGTAATGAATTGAAAAATAATCATCAACCAAGAGATTATGCTGCATTGATTATGCAGGCTAGTGAAAAAATTGATAATGCCGGCTTAAAAACAGATTACATCAATCTATGTCATGCTAAAACTTTAGCGCCCGCGACACCAAGCGATAAAGATATTGTTATTTTAGCTGCAGCGTATTTAGGCAAAGCAAGGTTAATTGATAATTTGCCAGTGTCTTTGTAACTGTCTCTTATACACATCTCCGAGCCCACGAGACGTAGAGGAATCTCGT
>CAJXUT010000005.1 GCA_913061365.1 uncultured Colwellia sp. | reverse complement strand
ATCTACACTATCCTCTTCGTCGGCAGCGTCAGATGTGTATAAGAGACAGGTATTACAGTAGCTGCTAAAAAAACATCGGTAAAGTTAAACGGTGTTAATACCTTTCTTTCAGATCTTCCTGGCTTAAATTCGTTAGCAAAGCGTGGAGAGCAGGGGCAAGATTTAACTATTTCTCAACAGTTTATTGCAACTAACGATATTGATTGTTTGATTAATGTGGTTGATATTAATCAAATTAGCCGTCAGCTTTATCTCACTACACAACTACTTGAATTAGGTTTACCTATGATTGTTGTGTTGAATAAACTGGACAGACAGAAATATTCACTCGTTGATATTGATAAATTAAGTGAAGAGCTTGGTTGTCCTGTTGTAGCGGTGAGTGCGCATGATAAAAATGCACTTGCGCTAGTAGAGCAAAAACTATTAGCTGCTCAGCAACAGATTAATCAACAAAGCCAAGATAACGAAGCTGTTAAAGCAGAGCCAAATAAAAACTTACCAGTAGAAAGTGCATCAGCAATTCAAGCAAGACAAGACTATGTGATTGATGTGTTATCTCGCTCAAGTGCCACTGGTGGCGAATCGCGTTTCTCTGATAAATTAGATAACCTTGTATTGCATCCTATAACAGGTATTCCGGTATTTTTAGGCATGATGTATTTATTATTCATGTTCGCTATTAACGTGGGTAGTGCCTTTATTGATTTCTTTGACATTCTTAGTGGAACACTGTTTGTTGAGTACCCATTACATTTTCTTGCTCCTCTTAATTTACCCCAATGGTTATTAACGATAGTCGAAGGTGTCGGTAGTGGTATGCAAACTGTAGCGACTTTCATTCCGGTTATAGCTTGTTTATTTATTGGTTTATCATTATTAGAAAACTCTGGTTATTTGGCGCGAGCAGCTTTTGTTGTTGATAGTGTAATGCAAAAAATTGGTTTGCCAGGTAAAGCTTTTGTTCCCCTGATTGTTGGCTTTGGCTGTACTGTACCAGCAGTAATGTCGGCAAGAGTACTAGACAGCGAAAGAGAGCGTATTACCACAATCATGATGTCTCCGTTTATGTCATGCGGTGCGCGTTTACCCGTTTATGCGTTATTTGCCGCTGCATTTTTTCCTGATAGCGGACAGAATTTAGTCTTTTTGTTATATTTAATTGGTATTGCGGCTGCAATTTTTACCGGATTTTTACTTAAAAAAACTGTGTTATCTGGCAACAGTTCATTGAATATAATGGAACTTCCTCCTTATGAACTACCTAAAGTTGGTGCGATAAGTAAGCGTGTATGGCAGCGTACTTATGGCTTTGTGACAGGTGCAGGCAAAACCATTGTTATTGTTGTCTGTTTATTAAACTTCTTAAACTCTATTGGTACAGATGGTAGTTTTGGGCATCAAGATAGTGAAAAATCTATTTTGAGTCAAAGTGCGCAAGTAGTTATGCCTTTACTAACACCGATGGGAATTAAAGAAGATAACTGGCAAGCTGGCGTTGGAATTATTACGGGTATTTTCGCTAAGGAAGTTTTAGTGGCAACCTTTAATAGCTTATATTCCCCAAGTAATAGCTCTGAAGGTGAGGATCCATCACTATTTACGAGCTGGCAAGAAGCGATTGATAGTATTAAGGAAAATTTATTGGGCATTGCCCCTGATGATCCTTTAGGTATTGATGTGGGCGATTTAAGTGATTTGGAACAAGTTGCTCAAGATCAAGAAGTTGAGTTAACTACATATCAAATAATGCAATCAGCTTTTGCAGGTCAATTAGGTGCATTTAGTTATTTACTCTTTATTCTTCTCTATACTCCTTGTGTAGCTGCAATGGGGGCAATAAAAAATGAAGTAGGCAGTCGTTGGGCTGGTTTTGCTGCTATTTGGAGTTTCTTACTTGCTTATTTAATGGCAACACTATGTTTTCAAATAGGTAATTTCTTTGCAGCGCCTTTAATTGCAAGTATTTACATTGCTATAGTTTTACTCTGTTTTGTAGGTGTTTACTTTTGGCTTAAGCACAAAGGTAAGAAAGTACTTACTATTCCTGTTTCGGTAAGTTATTCATAAAGCTTATTAATGCTTCATATTTTTGATGTGGTATAGTTTTCTAATTAAGTAATTTAAGCTTTTAGGAAATATTCATATGTCGAATGTGAAGTGTCAACGTATTGCTATTTTAACTAGCGGTGGCGATGCCCCAGGTATGAACGCCGCTATTCGTGCTGTAGTTTTAGCTGCTCATCATTATCATATTGAAGTCATTGGTTTTTTCCACGGTTATAATGGATTGATTTGTGCCGAAAGCATTTCCGAAGCTAAACCCATTGGACTTGGTCATGTTAAAAGTATTATTCATCGTGGTGGTACATTTTTAAAAAGTGCTCGCTGTGAACAAATGCGCACAGAAGAAGGTCTTAAAAAAGCGGCTGAAACATTAACTGAAAAAGCTATTGACGCTTTGGTTGTTGTAGGAGGAGATGGTTCTTTTACCGGTTTACTCGCGTTGAAAAACTATTGGCAAGGACAGCTTATTGGCATTCCCGGAACTATTGATAATGACCTTGATGGTACTGATTTTACGATAGGTTTTGCTACGGCCGTGAATACTGGCATTGAAGCTATAGATAAAATACGTGATACCGCAGATGCTTTTGAGCGAATTTTCCTTATTGAATTAATGGGTAGACATAGTGGACACATCACTTTTAATGTGGGGATTGCTTGCGGCGCAGAAAAAGTACTCTCTTTTGAAAACTTTTCTTTAGCTGAGCAGCAACAGCAGCTAGAAACTTTGGCAGCAGAAATTAAAATGGCTCAACAAAATCGCCACAGTAGCTATATTATTGTGATTGCTGAAAATTTGTGGCCAGGTGGTGCCTTTGAGCTAGCCAAAGAGTTGAAAGAGTTAGCAGAAATAGAATGTACGGCCTGTGTGTTAGGGCATATTCAACGAGGTGGCTCACCTGTGCCTAAAGATAGACTACTAGCAACTAAGATGGGAGTTGCAGCAGTGCAAGCTATTGTTGCAGGCGAAAACCACATTATGATTGCAGAGAAAAACAGTGCGACTTGCTACATACCCCTTGAACAAGCGATTCAGCATCGAAAAGTTGTAAGTAAACAACTTATTGATGCTCAAAATAACATACTAGCATTGACGGCACAAAACCAATATTAGTGCTTTACTCTTTGTAATGATAAAGAAAAATTACTACCTAAGCCTAACTGGCTATCTACCAATAATTCAGAGTTTAAAATTCTACTTAATTTTTGACTGATTGCTAATCCTAGCCCCGCATGAGGGGTGCTATCCTCAATCGCATTGCTAGCACGATATCTAGCATCAAAAATGTAAGCGATATCTTCTTTACTGATGCCAGAACCATTATCTGTTACAGCCACTTTTACCTTATCTGTTAACTGACTGACAATGATGGCAACTTCTCCACCTTCATTTGTATGTCTAAGTGCGTTTTCTAATAAATTGGTAATAATACGTTCAAGTTTTGCAATATCTGAATACACAATAAAACGGCATTGTTGAGGTTGTAATGATAATTGAATATTTTTACTTTTTGCTTTAAGTGCAAATTTTGCCATGATGTCATGGAGTAACTCACCAATAGCAAAGGTTTCTAGATTCACTGTAACTTGACCATCTTCCAAGTGAGCTAATTCAAATATTTGATCTATTAAGCGCTTTAACTGCATAGCATTTCGTTGGGCTGTTGCAAGGTATTCAGTTTGTTCTTGTGATGAAAGGTTATCTCCTTTAATTACCATTGTCTCAATATAGCCTTGCATAGTCGCTAATGGAGTACGTAGGTCATGGGATAAGTGTGTTAGTAATTCACGTCGAATACGATCATTTTCTGTTAACTGAGCTAACTGTGAATTAATTTGTGTAACCATTTCTCTAAAGGTAGTACCAAGCAGGTGAACTTCATTATTTTTACCTTGTTGCCATTGGCTTAAAGACACTTTCGATTGATCAAATTGAGCCGCTTTAATCGATTGCATGTCTGTTGCAAGTTTTTTAATAGGGCTAGTGAAATAGCGAAAAACAGCAAGAAGCATGAGTAATAATAGTAATAATGTACCAATGAGTAATGTACTGTATTGCTGTAAATTTACATCATTTTTAACTTGGTCAAAAATAGAGTCATAAATTTCACCACCAATGATAACGTAAAGATAACCTTGTAAATTTTCACCGCGATAAATAGGCGCGGCAGAAAATATCTTTTGTTTGTTTATATTACGAGGATCATCACCAAAGATAGGAACTGCTTCAGGATTAGCAATTAAAGCAACTAAGGGGCTTAGTTCAACAGATTGACGCTTTATTTTACTTGGATCAGCTGAGTAAGTAATGATATTGCCGGCAGGATCTAAGAAATAGAATTCAAAAGAAGGGCCTAGTATCATTAATGAATGAAATAAGTTTTCTAAGGCTTTTTTATCATAAACACCATCTTGTAGTAATGGGTTATCATGAGCTAAATGTGCAGCAAGCTCTATATGAAGCTTTTGTTCGGCTTGAAACTTTGATTGCTCAGCTAGGGAGTTACTCCAATAAAAAAGTAATGATGCGATGAGGATAAAGGCGCAACAAACAGATAAAGCAAGGCGTTGATAAAGTGAAAGCATACTTAGTAAACTCCTTTAGAATTTAATTTATAACCCACGCCCCAGACAGTTTGAATTATTTGAGGTTCAGCGCAATCTTCTTCTAATTTGTTACGTAAGCGATTGATATGCGAATTAACTGTATGTTCATAACCACTATGGTTATAACCCCAAACACTATCAAGAAGCTGAGCACGAGAGAAAACTTGGTCAGGGTTTTTACAAAGAAAGCCTAAAAGCTCAAACTCTGTTGATGTTAAATTAATTACGTTGTCTTTATAAGTTACTTGGTGATAACGATGATCAACTAACAATTGTCCTATGCAAGTACTATTACTACTTTGTACTTCATTTTGACCTGATTGACTTGTTTCATTTTGTGAAGCAAACTCAGTTTTACTTTTATCACTTAATGCATGTACTCGTCTGAGTTGAGTACGAACTCTTGCTTGTAATTCGCGAATACTAAAAGGCTTTGTCATGTAATCATCTGCGCCTAATTCAAGACCGAGAACTCTATCAGTTTCAGAGGTTTTAGACGTTAACATTAAGATGGCTTGTAAAGGCTTTATTTGGCGAAGTTGGCGACAAATATCTAGCCCATTCATACCCGGCAACATGACGTCAAGCATCACAAGTTGGTAGTTTTGATTCAAAGCTAGTTCAAGTGCCTGTTGACCATGAGAGCAAATATCACTGTCGATATCTAATTCTGTCAAATGCACTTGAATTAAGTTGGCGATGTCTGTTTCATCTTCAACAATTAAAATTTTATCTTTCATCTTTGTACCCTAATTTACCTGAGCGAAAGCCTAGTTCATTTGTATATAAATATTATTCGCTAATAGTGTACTTGGTACTGGGTAAATTTGTTCTATTTTGTTGAGGTAATTGTAAATAAAAACCACCGAAAGGTGGCTTTATATACTTGTTTTATACACTGGTGAGTATCTACTCTTAACGAGCATATACTCACTTTAATTAACGCGTACGTGTTATTACAATTTTTGATGTTGGATTATCCCAACGATCAGCTTCTGTTAATATTGATGTACTTAACCCTTCTTTACTGGCGTCATCAGCATTCGCATTAGTCACAGCGCCGGGGTGAAAATGAACTCGATCGAAGAGATCGTCACGTGCAGCATCAAAACCTGCACTTGCTCCACCACCACCGGCAGCAGCGGCTGCTGGTCCTGGTATTGTGCTAGCTGTTTCTGTGTTTGCTTCTGTACCAGCATCCCACGAAGGCACCATAAAGCTAACAGATTGCCCCACTGCCATATTACTAATGTCGGCTGCGTTTAAACCAGTAAATGCATCATTTGTATCTACTAACATTGTTGTTAGGCTGATTTTTAAATCATCAACATCTAACAAGGGCACTAGTAACGTTGATACATTGCCTATAGATCTTGGCGCAGTTGCGCCGTCACTAGCAATTGCATCTAAATACTCTGTTGTTGCTATTGCTTCGGTAATGATATCGCTAGGGTTACCTGACTCAGCAAGTACTTCTAAAGCTGTACTTGCCTTTTCACCGTCAATAAAAATGTTATAACCAGGCTCATGTAAAACTATTGCTGCTGGTGAAAATGGTTGACTGTAAGTTAGGTTAGTTAATTGCACCGTGAAAACAGCAAGATTACCATTAGCTCCGTCAATGCCATCAACACCATCTGTACCGTCAACTCCGGCAACGCCAGCAGGACCAGGAGCACCATCCTTGCCGTCATCACCACAGCCAGTTACTAATACGGCAATAAGGGGTAATAGCGCTAGGTTTATTTTGTTCATATTCATGATCTGTTCTCCCTAAATTAAGGTGCTGGGATAGTAATGGTTACTCGAGCAACAGGGTTCAACCAACGGTGTTCGGTTGATTGCAAATCACTAGCGCCATCAGTTAAGCTGGTATCACCGAGAATATTTCTATGAATGTGTACTGGACCGTCTGTTCCGTCAACAACTTCATTGGCACCGATTGCAGAACCGTCAACAGCAAAACCAACTTTTACTGCAACACCTGTTCCACCTACACCTAAAGCTACAGGTGATGCGCCCACTCCAGCAACGCCAGGAACACCGTAGCCACCTAGTGCGTTACCGGTGTCTTGTTCTACAATATCGGTGCGCGTGCTATTTAATTCGTCATTTAGCTCGGTTCCGGCATCGTATGCATTTAGCATATAAGTATACGTGCCAGGAGTTGTTGGAATTTCAATGCTATCTAAACCTGCAAATGCATCGTTTGTAGGGATTAACATGGTAAGAATTGAAAGGTAAGGTTTATCTAAAGTATCAAATGAATATGATGCTGAGGTTGTAGAAGGAGCGACTAAGCCGCCAAAACGATGCCAAGTATTACTTGTATTATCTGTATCTGTAGGACCTAAAAGTGCTTCAAAATTTTGCCCTGAAGATGCTGCATTTTGTGCATCGTCAATTACACCTGCTTCTGCAAGCCATGCCAAAGCGCTTGTTGCTTCTACACCAGGCTCAAAAGCGTCTACTGAACTATCATGAGCTATCACTAAACGCGGCGTGAAGTTCTGAGCATGAGTAAGGTTGGTAATTGTAATGTCAATTGTTTGTGCCATTAACACCGAGCTTGAACAAGCTAATGCAACCGCAGATGCTACTTTAAAGAGTTTCATGTTTTTTCCTTGTGAGCTAAATTATTTCAACTTTAGTTTACAAAGAGAAAAAAAATTATGTATCACGAAAGTATAACAATTCTTAAACGGCTGTTTTAGCGAAGGATTAATTAAAAAACGCACTTGATTTATTACCGCTGGTTTAGGTAAATTTAATCTTGAATATATCTGTTGGAGTGTTTGTTATACGGCTTTTTATCCCATTTATTTATGGGGTGTTACAGAAACAATATTTTTGAAAAATTGATTGTGAGCATTGAGATAAACTGAGCAGATTTAAAAAATTAGTCGAATTTTTTCTTCAACAATGTCTTTTTTTACAGGTTTCAATGTATTTATCACAGAGTTATCACAGAAAAGTGATAAACATAAGCAGAAGAGTGATAAACATTTGAGCATTTTCATATTTTAGTAAAAGTTAAAATAGAAATATTGTCATTGTTTTCACTCAACTACTTATTCAATGTTAAGCGTGCCTGTTTATCTTTGTTTATCTTTGTTTATCTTTGTTTATCAATTCTTACGGTATCGTTAGCTAGATAGATCATTCTGATCTTGTCATTGGCATGAAAAACCATCGTTCTATCATAATCTTGTAGTACCATAAACTGTTCACCTTTTTCAGTTTCTATCATTAACTCAACTAAATAAGTGATCTTTTTCTTCGGTTGTTTTTGTCTATCATTTGCAATAGAACCGCCAATAATAGCACCAAGTATGGTAGCAACATCTCTACCACTGCCATCGCCAAATTGGTGACCAATTACCCCACCAAGAAGCGCCCCACCAAAATTATGCCAACCATTATTTTTGTCACGTATTAACTCTTCATGATTGATGTTACGTACAGTGATTACTTTGCCAAAAAGCACCTTTTCTACAGGCACAGCCTTGTTTCGGTCATAATTAGCATAGCTATCAGTGGAATAAAAAAATAATAAACATAATGCTAACAGGGTGTGTGATATCGCTTTCATGTAACCTCCTTACCAGCTAACTAGTTTTTTCTCTTTTGTTTTGCGTATTTCAGTCTCATCAGCCCATTCTACTAAACCGCTTTTTAAGTCTAGTAAGCGTAATGTGAACTTGTAATATACATCAGACTTATCTTTATTCGATTTCACTATGCTAGATAAATTACCGTAAAGCATATATTGCGCGCCAACTTGTTGACCAAATGCTATTGCTTTACTTGAATCGACTAAGCCACCACTTTGTTGAAAGTTTAGTTGTTCCCTTACTGCTGCAACTCGAGCCATATCAACAAAGCGAAACTTACCAGAGCGTAATAATTTAGTTGATATCGAATCAGTGATTGATTCAGTATCAATATGCTCACTAGTTTTGTTTTTAATACTTTCAACAAATAATATTGGGCGTGTATTCGCTGTTAAGGTACCAACAACAGGGGAGATCAGTAAAGAGTCTGTCATTTGGCTTGCTACTTTCTGTAAATCAGTTGAGCCAAAGTTAATATTAGTCGTTTCAACGGCTGTGGCATCACCATAACGAACGACAGATTTGTTTGTACATCCACCTAATGCAATTAAAGCTAGGCTAAAGCTGGCGGTCATAAGTAGTTTATTCATAATATTGTCCTTTATGGGAGTAATAATTTATTTAATTTGTTGAGTTGTACTTATAGAACTTTTCAGGAACTTCTCGTACATAAAAGCTAAATTTAGCAACTTGTGGCGTTGGTGCTAAACTCGTAACTGTTTTGGTTTGCATACCGTGCAGTTCAAACGGCTGCCAAGGCGTTTTGTCTGCTTCAATGATAAAACCATTTTGGTCGAACCACACAAATTGGTATTGCAGTTGTAATGATTTCTCATACGTACTTGTAAGGCTCAAATTGACTTGTAAAAAATCATTTTGTTTGCGTGATTTGAGATCGCTGATATGAACTCGCTTTGCTAATTCTTTATTATCTATCTGTAAGTGTTGTTCATACTTTTGTGATGGACTCAGTTCTGTACTGCCTATACCTGAAGTTACTGGTGGTATATTTTGACAAGCACTAATAAGTAAAGTTGATATAAACAACACCAAGGGTAGTGATACTTTTTTAATAAATAACATAGTGTTATCTCCTCGTAATCATAGGTTTGTGTTATAGATTGAATACACTATAGTCAACATAAGCGCCGATGGAGTTTAGTGTGACTAATGTTTGTCTATTTTTGTTTATGGATACTTCAATTTGTTTATTTACACCATTAATATCTATATTAAGCATATGATGGCCAGCGGATAAATTAAGCGTTAAAATTTGAATACTATCAGGCAAGGTACTCCAACTTCTTGTATCAGCTTTTTCAGTAACAATGTTGTAAATATTTGCGAATATATTGCCGATATCGCCACCTTTCCTTGCTAATGTTTGTCTTATTTCTTCTTTAGCAATTAAGCGTGTTATTTGTCGGGTGATAATAACGGGCAGTTTATCTTGTAGTTGTTTCGCCGCTAATGATTGTAATCGAACAATTTCTTCTGTTTGATAATGTTTACCCTGATAAGTAAGTGTTAAAGGGGAATAAACGGTTAACTGGTTAGAATAACTAGGTAAAGCAACATTATATAAACGAACATCATTATGGCTTGTATAAATAGGGAGACTTAACGATGTTTCTTGTTTAGCCTCTACGATACCGTTTTCAACAATAAAAATAACTTTGCCCTGATTATTATTATGCTTATTTTTCTTCGTAATAGTTCTGGGGAATGTTGATTTAAGCAAAGCTAAATCGTCAGTCATTTGTAAAGCCTTTGCTAAGCGCCATACGTCTTGTTGTAAATAGTGGTTATCGGGATAAATCTCTAATGCTTTTTTGAAATCAATGTAAGCATCATTTGGTTGTCCTGCGCTTTCATACAATAAAGCGGATAGGTAAAAAGTATAGGCATTTTGGAAGCCATTTTTCACGTCACCAATAGTACGGTTCATACTGGGATATTGTTGCGGTAGGTTATCTATACTGAACTTTTCATTATTGGCATTTGCTAGACTTTTGTTAATACTATCGCTATTCGCTTTTAATGCTTTTTCTTGAACTTGATTGGCACGCCTTACTTCTACCAAAGCACCAGATAAGTCTTGTTGCGTGATATAGTTCAATGCTTGATAACTATGGAGCATACTTTGCTCATACAACGGAATATCATAGCGTACTGCGTTGTCGTTACTTACAATGGCAGCGACATTTTCAAGGCCACGGCTAAGTTCTATTTTAGCTTGTTGTTGGCTTTGTTCGATAAGCTCATAAGCATGAGCAAAACCTTTTCTACTTTGATTGTTATTCTTTGCTAAATACTCTAAACGTGCTTTTTCTAATAACCCTAAATTATAGCTACCATCATGACTACTACGTTTTGGTATTAAACTAATGGCTTGCTGGAAGTTTCCTTGATTTTGAGCCTGCTTTACGCCCCTCATTTGTTGACTGTAACTACTAAATAAGTCATTAAATGAGTTAGCACTACAGCCACTTAGTATGAGGATAGTAAGCAGTAAAGCATTCATTTTTGTAAAAAGAGTTTTCATGTGACTAGCTTATCGTTTCTGTAAAAGATGGCAAGTAAGGTTTTGTTTAAAAAGTGTAAAGAGATATAGACGTGAATAATAGTCACTTTAAACTTGCATATATATACATAAAATAGCTAATTTTAATAAAGCTAGTGTAGAATACTCGTATTAGCACCATTTTATAGAACTTGATATGACCACTTTGCGAAAAAAACATGAATCAAACCTAGTCCAGGCCTTTAAACGTCTATTAAAAGAACAATGTCACGGTTCACAAGGGCAGTTAGCTGAAGCTTTGTCAGAACAAGGTTTTGATAATATGTCGCAAGCTAAGATATCTCGCTTACTTTCTAAATTAGGTGCGGTAAAAACACGCAATGCTAATAATGAAATGATTTATATCTTACCGGATGAATTAGCTGTTCCAAAATCAAAACAATCGATAGAGTCTGTTGTATTAAGTGTTAAACATAATAGTATGCAAATTATTTTGAAAACGGGGATTGGCGGTGCACCGTTAATATCAAGAATGCTTGATAGTATGGGTGAGTCTGCGGGGATATTAGGCACTTTAGCTGGCGATGACACCATTTTTATTGCGCCAATTGATGTGAATCGTATTGATGAAATAACTCAGTCAATTCGAGATTTATTAGGTGTTAAAGGTACTGTGTAATTTATCTAGGTAGTCAATTACATCCTATCAATAACGGGATGAAAAATATTAAATCGATTAGATAAGATGCTAGTTAGGTACCGCTCGTTATATTATTCAAATGCCATGATAAATAGGCATCTTTAGTCATTGGTTTTGCAATTAAGTATCCTTGAATTGAATCAATATTCATTCCTTTTAATTTTTCAAATTGTTCTTCTGATTCAACGCCTTCAGCAACAATTGAAATTTTAAGGCTTTTGGCTAAGCTTATGATAACTTGAACAATACTATATCCTGTGCCGTTATCTAGTATTTTATCGATAAAGCTTTTGTCAATTTTGAGTTCTTTAACTGGGAATGCACTGAGGTGTGTTAAGCAAGAATAACCTGTACCAAAGTCATCTATTGAAAAAGCAAACCCATTTTCTTTCAATTCGTTCATTTGTTTTATTGTATTATCTATGTCAGATGAAAGCATAGATTCTGTTATTTCTAATTTAATTTGTGCTGGTCGTATATTGAAATCATTTATTGTCTTGAGTAATTCTGACTTCAACGTAGATGAGTTAAATTGACATTGGCTAATATTGATTGCAATACTAAATGACTCATCAATACACTTGTCTGTATTTAATTGATTAAGAAGAGTACAGATATCACGTAGTACAATATTTTGTAACTCTTGAATTAGTCCATATTGTTCTGCGACTGGAATAAATTCATTGGGTGCTATAAGTCCTTTACCGGGATGATCCCATCGAATGAGTGCTTCTACACCCGTTACTTGGCCTAATATATTTACTTGAGGTTGAAAATAAGCACAAAACTCATTACAAGCAATGGCTCTTACAATATCTGTTTCAAGTTCTGTTTGTTTTTCTAGTAATGTTTGTAACTCGGGATCATAAAAACTGTAGCTGTTACCACCTTTCATTTTAGAACGATACATTGCTGTATCAGCAAACTTTAAAATGTTGTCTGTTAGGAAGTTTTCATTATCGACTAAACAAATACCAATACTGCAACCTACTTGAAATGCTAGTTCTCCTATGGCAAATTTTTCATGAAATACACTTTGTAATTTTTTGGCTACTATCTCTGATTCAATATTCGCATGTTCATTATTTTCACCAATATATTCTAATAAAATAACAAACTCATCACCGCCAACTCTCGCAATAGTATCAGATGCTCTTATAACAGAACTTAGTCTTTTAGCTAATTCAACTAACAGCTCATCGCCAGCACTATGCCCAAGTGAATCATTGATTCTTTTAAAGTTATCTAAGTCTAAGAAAAACAAAGCGCCAGTTTTTTTAGTACGCTTTACTCTCTCAACACACATATTCAACCTTTCGGTGAGCATTCTTCTATTTGGAAGATTAGTCAGGGGATCAAAAAAGGCTAATTTTTCTACTTTCTTTTCTGTTTTTTTTCGTTCTGTAATATCCCTAGCTATCCAGACTACGTGTCTTTTAGATGGATTCTCAGGCTGATAATCATTAATAGGTGCTGTTCTTCCTTCAAAAACTACTCTGCCTTTTTTAACATCAAGCTCGTATTCAAATACTTGAATTTCATTTGATGCTAATGTTTTTTCTATTATGGCCATAATGGGTAAGGCATCATTTTTAGAAAAAAGATCATTTAAATTTCTGTTAATTAGCCTATTGGGGGAATTATGCAAGAACTCATCAGATACACCATAAATATCTACATATTTACCTTCTTCATCTAGAATAAAGGTTAAATCTGGCATGACTTGAGTGAAGGCTTTGAATTTGTCATTGCTTTGCTGTAAATCCACAATTAGCCTTTCTGCTTTAAGAAAATTTACGTTTTTTTCTAAAGCAATACTGGAAAAGTGAACGAAGTAATCGATTAACTCTAAATCTTTAGTTGATGGGACTTTAGCTATATTGTGGTAAATAGCAAATGTACCAAGAATTTTTGATTGTGTTGAAATAATGGGTGTTGACCAACATGATTTAAGACCAAAACCTAACGCAAGCTCTTTATAATCTTCCCATAACGGTGAAGTCTCTATATTCTCAACAATCACGCGCGATTTTCTATATGCAGCGGTTCCACAAGAGCCTACGTTTGGGCCTATGTGTACACCATTTATTAATTGACTGTATTCAGCACTTATATTGGGGGCGGCACAGTGAAAAAGCTGTTCACCCTCTAATGACAGAATTGAACATTTGGCAGAACTATCATCAATAATTTCTTCAATAGATAAACAAATATCGTTTAGAACATCGTTTAAAGCGGTACCTAAAGCAATTTTAGATAATATATTTTGTTGGTGAGATAATAACTTTTCTAATCTAATTGTGTTCATATTTCACCATAGGTTTTAATGGATATATAAGGAAACAATGTAAACATTAATAATAAAAAGTATAGAGTGTGTTTTTATATTAGCATATTTCTATATTAGCTTACGCAGGGATATTAACTATGTAATCATAATTTCCCGTTGCGACTTATGATTTAAAATAATGAATAGCAATTAATAATCTGTTCATTTTTTGTGTTTTATTCTCTTTTTTATTTATGACGTGAAAATGTTATTTTAGAAACTGTTCTTTATTACAGGTCAAAACATTGTTTAGGGTTTTCGTTAGAATTAAGCCTTATATTTAATTTTAATTGGATTTACCATGACCTCTATTCCTGAATTTATGACTACTAAGCACCGTGAGTGTGATGAGTTTTTTACCGATGCTGAAGCAGCCGTTGCAAAAGCTGACTGGTCACTTGCTTTAACAAAATGGCAAAGTTTTGCATTAGAGCTAAGTAAACACTTTAGCCAAGAAGAAGACACGTTATTTCCTAAATTTGAACAAGCAACAGGAATGACTTCAGGCCCAACACAAGTTATGCGTATGGAACACCAACAAATGCGAGCTTTAGTTCAAGATTTAGACAATGCTTTGGCTGCAAAAAATAAAGATGAGTACTTAGGGTTATCTGAAACACTTATGGTGATGATGCAACAGCATAATATGAAAGAAGAAATGATGCTTTATCCAATGATGGATCAAAATATAAGTGATGGTGAGCAAATCATTGAACAGTTTAAAACTAATTAGTTTGCTACACGATTATTTATGTCAGCACACTTAAATTTTATAAAGCTTGATGTGAGTCAATTAGCGCCACCTGAGCCTATGACGGTTATTCTCACGCACCTTGCAAAGCTCGTTGAAGGTGATTGCTTGTTAATCAAGCATAGACGACAACCTTTTCCACTCTATGAGAAATTAAGTGAAGCTGGTTTTCTATACCACTGCGAAGTGCACACTGACGATAATATATCCTTATTCATTTTTCATCAAAAATTACAACGAGTATTTAATCATTGGTTAAAAATGCATGATATGGCAAGTATGAGCTCAGAAAAAGGCGAAGATTAATGAATATCAACGGCTTATCTTTTAATGCCTTACCGCCTATTGACTTACCCTTTCGATTTTTTCTAACAGCGCCACTATTTGTTATTTTATGTGCTCTCTTGATATTATTTTCAGGGGAGACTTTATGGATAAGTCGTTGGCATCCATATATGTTAGCACTTACTCATGGATTTACTCTGGGGTTTTTGTCTATGGTAATGATGGGAGCATTATTACAATTACTACCGGTTATTGGTGGCATTGGCATTACCAAGCCTAGGAAGATAACCTATTTTTGCCATACGTCGCTAGTTTTAGGTACATTATGCTTGATGGCTAACTTTATATGGCCAAATACGGTATTAGGTTTTAGCTCACTAATTCTGCTTGTGTGTAGTTTGGGTACTTATTTCATCGCCTTTACTTTAGTTTTATTGAAAAAGTTGAGTCAAGGTGACTCTATTATTGGTTTTCGACTTGCGATGACTGCATTATTGATAGTGCTACTTATGGGAGTTATTTTACTGAGCCAGCGATTTGAGTTGCTTGAGTTTAGTCACACAGGTAAAGAATTAACCAATAATCATGCTTTATTTGGTTTGGCTGGCTGGGGAAGCATACTGATTATCTCTGTCAGCTTTCAAGTCATTCCTATGTTTCATGTAGCGCCAAGTTTTCCTAAAATTATCAGTCATTATTTACCTAGTTTCTTATTCTTTTTATTAGTGCTTTCAATTTTTAAACCAACAGTTGTTGCACCTTTTATTGTATTAACACATGGCGTGTTTGCACTAAGCTTGTTGTTTGTTATTTCAAAAAGAAAGCGAAAGATACCCGATAGCACTATTCGTTTTTGGCAGTTAGCTGCTTTTACATTAGTAGGATTAAATATCTTTTATTTTATACCTGATAAATATTTACCTTCACATGTGGCGCAACAAAAAACACTACTTATTGCTTGCTGTTATCTTTACTTTTATCTTATGGCTGTTATTCAGGGGATGCTGTTAAAAATACTGCCATTTTTAAGCTACACGCATTTACAACAAAAATGTTTAATGAACTTTGCTGCTATGCAAGCCATTCCACATATGCATGAATTTTTGAATAAAAAGCATGCTCAATGGCTATTTTATTTACATATTGCTACGGGTGGAATATTACTACTTACCTTGATGATGCCGAGTACCTATTGGCTATTATCATTATTATTATTTACTGAGTTTTCGTGGTTACTTTATTTGATGAGTAAAACAGTACGCTTGTATTTCGCAACTTTAACTAAGGTCAACTTATCCGTAAATGCATAACTGTTTATTATGTTTCACATCATACTTTGATTGAAAACTACAATCATTATCGATAACGGCACTGTTACTTTACTTGTGAATTAATAATAGGTTTGAGGGCTAATAACCTTATTCTTTGCTACAATATAGAGAAATAAGTAATAGTTTGTTTTGTAAGGTAAAGTGGTAATAACAATGGAATATGAATTCATACATGATGCAATAACAGGTGAAGCAAGAGCACGGTTCTCATTAGATCATGAAGTCTTTGGTCCATGGATTGAAGTTGAGCTTGGGCATAGCGCGACTAAGTTAGCACAAGTGTTAACTGCCATTGATAAGGTAGAAAAAGGCCAACAAAGCGAAATTGTTATTACGGGGCATGAGTATTCTGTTGCGATTAGCGAAGGTGATGTTGAAATTTTTTTTAATGCCAGTAAAGACGATGAAGAGTTATCTGAAATGTTAACGTCTGATCATATTCACTATGATGACAACCAAGGTGCAGCTTGCGGTATTGAAGACTTTAGAGCTCTGTTATTATCATGGTCTAAGTTTACCCATAATTTATCGTAGTTAAATTATGGGTATTACTCTACTCTTATAGTTGTGATGTGATTTCAGCTATAACACTCTCTAGCTCAGTTTCACTAATAGCCAACACAGATAAAATGTCTGCTTTAATATAAGACCAATCAGCTGAGTCATAGCCTAAGTTTTTTAATGAGATAATATGCTCAGCTAATTTCAGTAGAGAAAATAGATCTTGCTCTGGTGAATTATCAAGTTTACTGAGGTATTCACGATCATGATGCTGAAGAATAATTTGGCAAATATTTTTAGGTAAACGCCATGAAGTCGCAACATAATATCCAACCGTTGTATGATTAACCTGATATTGTTTTTCTTCAGCTTCAATCAGCGAAAGTTCAGGAGTACTCTGGGCGCTATTCATAACTTGCTGATAATCTTTATACTTCATTGCCATTACCGGAACGCCACAAGCATGAAATAGCCCTAAGTTTGCTAGCTTATCTTTGGCAATATGTGACTTGTATTTCTCTCCTAATAATACCGCGACACGCGATATTTCTTCCGTTGTTTTCCAAAAGTAATCGAGATCAATACTGCAATTTTTCGGGTTAAAACTTTTTTTTAGCAAGCTACCTGTCACTAGCATTACAACACCGTAAATTCCTATGTAGTTAACTGACATTTTTATATCAGTTATGGTTCTACTTAAACCATATAAGGGGGAGTTTACGGTTTTAAGAATAGCGGCACTGATGGCAATATCTTTACTGATACAATCTGCAATAGCGTTAGCATTTGGATTTGGCTCTGCCAGTATTTGTAGTAATTTAAGTAATAGTTTAGGCTGAGCGGGCACTGAAAAGCCACGACTTATATCATCTAAAACATTTTGATCTACAGTAAGCATTAATCTTAGCCCTTACAATTTTGACGTTATAATTAAGTTTGATAAAGCAAATAGAGAATTGAGTAACGTATTTAATGTGTAAGGATAATCATCATTACAAAAAATAATACAAGTACAGTATTAAAGACCAAGATGTAAATAAAGCCTTTTAACCCTTCTTTTAAACTATAATTTCTATTGTTTAAATACCACCACCAAACACAGCACATAACTATAGGTAAAAGGAAAAATAGTCTAATCATTTTAAACTCCCGTGTTTGCTTTTATCATTTTTTGTTCAAGCTTGTCATGCCAAGGTGCAACTTTGAATAACATTAACATACCTGGTACAGCTAAAGCAGTGCATAAAAAATAAAATTGAGTCCAACCAATTTGTTCCACAATAAATCCCGTGGTTGCATTAGCAAAGGTTCTTGGTAAAACGGCTAATGCTGTAAAAAGTGCTATTTGTGTCGCTGCAAAAGCAGGATTAGTTGTACGTGCAATAAAAGCTGTAAAAGCTGCGGTACCTAACCCTACACCAAGATATTCAAATCCCATTGCAACAGCTAATGCCACATTATTATGACCAATCTCAGCTAGAGCAGCAAAACCGAGAATACTAATGATTTGTACAAAACCGAATAGCCATAAGGCACGGTTTATACTTAATTTGATCATCACAATACCACCAACCACAATTCCTACTGTCATGGCAATAAGTGAGGACGTTTTAGCAATAACTCCAATTTCTGTTTTACTAAATCCCATGTCTATAAAGAAAGGAGTTTGTAGCGCTGTCGCCATATTATCTCCTAGCTTATATAACACTAAAAAGGCGAGGGTAAAGCCAGCTGACTTTAAACCATTACTTTGAATGAAATCTTTAAATGGCAAAACAATGGCATCTTTTAATGACTTTGGCGCATCTTGTTCAGTATCTAATTCTTTAATAAAGAGCGTGAGAAAAATACCCAGTAACATGAAGGCAGCTACAACTACAAAAACTGATTGCCAACTTATATGATCAGCAAGTATAAAAGCTAAAGAGCCGGGGACTAATCCAGATAATCTATAGGCCTGTACGTGAATAGAGTTACCTAAACCTAGTTCATTATCAGGCAGTAATTCTCGTCGGTAAGCATCAAGAACAATATCTTGACTTGCACTGAAAAAAGCAACGGCGGCAGCGAGGTAGGCAACAGACCAAATATTCTCAGTTGGACTTACTATGCCAAAAGCAGCAATAGAGATAAGTAATAAAACTTGGGTAGCTAGCATCCAGCTTCGTCGTCTGCCTAATCTTCCTAAAGAGTACCTATCTATTAAGGGGGACCAGATGAATTTCCAAACATAAGGAATGCCAATAAGAGAAAACAAACCTATTTCAGCTAAAGAAACACCTTGATCTCTTAGCCAACCCGGTACTAATTGATAAAGAACAAACAAAGGTAAGCCTGAGCTAAAGCCTGTAAATATACAGATTAACATGCGTTTGTTGAGAATGGCTTGTTTAAAAGAAGAGGGCATTCAAAGGGTGCTTATTTTTAACATGATATTTATAAGTTTAAGCTTATCAGAGTGTTGTGCGAAGCAGAAGAGTGTTGTTACATTTGTAAGCTTTTTCACTTAACGGTTGCAACAATAATCCTTATTTGTGGTGTTATTATAGCGTTAGGAAATAGGTCGCCAGCCAATACAATCAATAGGATAACCACCAACACCGTTGAAGAAGTCTATACAGGTATTCATTTCACTTTTAAAAAATAAATTTTGATGTAAGGCTTGCGCTCCATGTAGTGCTACTTCATGGACTAAGTGCCAAAAAACTCTTTCATGGGCTGTACTTGGGGTTTCATCGGTAACATTTAAAAAGGCCCATTCTTCCATCGTGTCAACAATGAACTTATCTAGCTCAGTATAATGTAATTCCTGCTCACAGACGGCGCTAATATAAGCACTTATTTGTTTGATTTTTCCATTGATAAACTGCTCAATTATCATGAATAATTCCTTATATGCTCTCCCTGCAACGTAAAGTAAAATGTTAGGTTTTCTATTTACTTTTAAAAAATTAACCTTTTAAAAAGTATGTTCGGTACAAATCATTTTGGCTGTTTAGTTTGTGGCTATTTATTAGTTATCGGTGACAATTGCCTTTTTGTCAAAAAATGATTTGTTACTATAAAAATTATAAAGGGATAAAAATGTATCATTTCTCTTTTTTATTCACTCGATGGCATGTTGAGCTACTCGTCAGGTAATAACGTTGCTTTAGTTAATATAACTGGCTCAATAGGAACATCTTCCCAACCAACAACGTCATTGTAGTCTGTTTTCACTTTAGCTATTGCTTCAAGCACTTCTTCACCTTCAATGATTACACCAAAAACGGCGTAGCCCCAATGTCTACCGGGATCTAAGTTGGTATTATCGTTTATGTTAAAAAAGAATTGTCGATTAGCGGTGTGGGGACGGCTTTCTTTAGCCATAGCAATAGTAGCATTTTCGTTTTTTAAGCCATTGCCTGATTCATTAAAGATATCTTTATTTAGTTTTTTTGGAGTGAAATCTATATCGTATCCACCTCCTTGAACGATAAAGTCCTCAACAATGCGATGAAAGATCGTGTTGTTATACTCGCCAGTAACGACATAAGTTAAAAAATTATCAACAGTCATTGGCGCTTTAACTCGATCAAGCTCAACAATAATCACTCCCATTGATGTTTCCAATTTTACTTTTGGAAAAATATTAGTTGGATCTATTGCAATATTTTTAGCATCACTAGACGTACTATGTAATGTTATAGACATTAAAAGAAAGGCCAATATCAAAATTTTTTTCATAACATCGTTCCTCTTAATGTTTTATCTATTTTAAAAATTGGTTAATTTTTTCATTTACTAAAATTTGCGCTAATAAATTAGCTAAGCGTTGATTGAAATTACGTTCTAGTACCGCTATATCCGCTTTAAATGGGCCATTACTATTACCGCGGTTGGTAAAAGTACTTGTCAGTGTTTGTAAACTATTATTAACCGCAACTTTTAAAACTATTTCACTATCAGCTTGGTAGTTTAATGTTTTTTGTTCGACATTTATTTGTGCTTTTTCGACTGTAATAAGTATTGAATTGACTGCATTACTCTCAATTGATAAACCTTGTTTTTGCCAGTGTTCACTTAAGCTTTTATTGATTGTGTCTTCAAGCCTATCATGAGCAGAAATTAATGTAGCAGCTTCCCCTTCACGCAAAATTTGTATGATGTGGTTAGCTGTGCGCATGTCGACAACATTAAGTGATGCTTGTTTATTGCTAGGCAGTTTACTTCCCTGTGTAATTATTTCAGGAGAAAGAATTAAGTGGCTTGGCGCACTTGCACAAGCACTTAATAAAAAAGTAATGACTAAAGAGGTAGCTAATAATAAGTGCTTTTTAAATTTCATATTGATACTTCACTTGTTGTTGTTTTAAGAATTACTTAATTGCAGATTGTGTAACAAACTTTTCATTACTTGCAATGAGCTTTTCATTGCCAAATATACGCTTTAATTTAATGTGGTAAGCAAGTTGACGGTTGCCGATTATGCGTAACTCTCCTCCCTTCTTTAATACTCTATGGCTATCTTTAAACATTTGCCATGCAATATGATCTGTGGTGGCAGTTTGTTGATGAAACGGAGGATTACACAAAATCAAATCAACACTATTGCTTGCAATATCGGTTAGACAATCATTTAAATGAAATTGACACTGTGATGCTAATTCAGGCAGGTTTTTTTCAATATTTGTTTGAGCACTTGTAATCGCCATATGTGACTCATCAACAAACTGAATGTTGGCTGTTGGCTGGCTGGCTAATATTGTAAGGCCAATAACGCCATTACCGCAGCCTAAATCAATCACTTTAGAATCTTTTTCTACCTTAGGTAAATTTTCAATAAAATAACGAGCGCCGATATCAAGTTTTTCTCTAGCGTAAACGTTGGCATGGTTACTAATAATAAAATCACGCTTTAATGCTTCATTTGTTAGTGGCCAAACAGTAGGGAAAGGAGACTCATAGGTCTGCTTTTGATCTAATTGACAAAAAACTAGTCGTGCTTTTTTTACTGCTAATGATGTTGTAGTTGTGCCTAAATATTTTTCGAATAATGCTAAAGTTGAACTATGAATTTCTTTAGCACGATTTGCTGCAATAAATACGGTGTTTTTATCTTCTGTATAATGTTCAATACTTTTCTTTATTTGCAGTAGTTGAGCAATTAATAAAGATTTACTTTTAGGAATTTTAAATAAGATAACGTCTATATCGGTAGGCAATATATCTAAACTGTTTAGTTGGGTAATATTATTACTAGCCAGTTGATTTTGGGTGATATTATGCTTGATGCCTTGGCCACTGACATAAGAATCATTAATACAGAAAACGTCTGTGTTGTTATCACTTAACGGCACTGGAGAGTCTACGGGCGAACAAAAACTTGTGGCTAACGCACCAAAGGTGTCATTGAAAATGAGTACTCGAGTATTGGTTTGAATTAACTGCTCAGTCTTAATGTAATTAAGTAAGTATTCATCGCTTGCATCCCAGGCTTGTAAACTGCGATTTACTTGGGCTAAAGGAAAACGGGAAAGTTTTAATTGCTTATCATTTTTAAAGAAAGGGCTTAACATAGTAAAGGTTTTAGTGATAATGATTTTAGTTAAGCTATTGTGACATATTTATATCGCCATCGCGTTATTTTGTTGCTTAAGAGGGCTAAAATTTATTAAAATAAATTCTTAATGACACCATTAAGTTAGCTCTAATCAGCGTGCATTTGCTTTTTTGTACATAGCATCTACCGTTAAGTTAGCTAAAATGATTAATACCCTCCACTTATTAGAGAACAATAATGTCTATAGCCTCAGCCATTGAAAAAAAGCTTTTATCCGCATTCTCCCCGCTACACCTTGATGTAATTAATGAGAGTAATAACCATAATGTACCGCCGGGAAGTGAATCACACTTTAAAGTAACCATAGTATCAAATCACTTTGATGCAGAGCGATTGATAAAACGCCATCGTGCAGTAAATGCTGTATTAGCAGAAGAGCTGTCAGAAAAAATTCATGCTTTAGCGTTACACACCTATACAGAAAAAGAGTGGCATGACTATTATGCTGCTAATACTCCTTTGTCTCCAAATTGTTTAGGCGGAGGTAAGTAGTTCAACTCTGCTTATCTATGTACCTTAAACAATTTAAACGGTAGAATAATCTAAACAACTGCTCGTACCTCTTTAATCTTAGAGCAAGGTACAATAGCGAAAATTTTTATTCTTTATAAAAACAATCTAAAAAGGTTTTCTTATGGTAATCAAGCCAAAAATTCGTGGTTTTATTTGTACTAATGCTCATCCAGTTGGCTGTGAAGCCCATGTGAAAGAACAAATTTCATATGTTAAAAGTCAAGCAACTAACGAAACCGGTCCAAAAAATGTTTTAGTCATTGGTGCTTCTACTGGGTATGGTTTGGCTTCACGTATAACTGCTACTTTTGGTAATAATGCTAGTACGTTAGGGATTTTCTTTGAAAAACCGCCAACAGAAAAGAAAACTGGCTCAGCAGGTTGGTATAACACGGCTGCTTTTCAAAAAGCGGCTGATGAAGCAGGTGTGTACTCAAAAAATATTAACGGCGATGCTTTCTCACATGAAATCAAAGCTAAAGCGATTGAAACCATCAAAGCTGATATGGGTAAAATCGACTTAGTTATTTATTCATTAGCCTCACCAAGAAGAACAGATCCAGATACAGGTGAAGTTTATTCATCAACATTGAAGCCAATTGGTCAAAGTGTTACCACTAAAAATTTAAATACATCAAAACGTGTTATTGATTCAATTTCTGTTGAAGCGGCAGATGAAGCTGAAATTCAAGGTACCATTGATGTGATGGGTGGTGCTGATTGGGAATTGTGGCTAAATGCATTGAAAGAAGCTGACGTATTAGCACAAGGTGTTAAAACGGTTGCTTATACTTATATTGGTAAAGAATTAACGTGGCCAATTTATGGTAAAGCGACAATCGGTAAAGCTAAAGAAGATTTGGATAGAGCTGCAACCGCTATTAATGCCGCAACAGCAAGCCTTGAAGGTCAAGCGCGAGTAACGTCATTAAATGCAGTAGTAACGCAGGCTAGTTCAGCGATTCCAATTATGCCACTTTATATTTCAGCCATGTTTAAAGTGATGAAAGCTGATGGTACCTATGAAGGTTGTATTGAACAAATAAGTAACTTGTTTAAAGAAAATATTTATAGCGATACCCCACGTCTTGATGAGCAAGGTCGTTTTCGTCAGAACTATAAAGAACTAGAAGATAGTGTTCAGCAGAGAATTACTGATGTTTGGCATAGTGTAGATACAGATACTATCGACGAGATGACAGACTATGTTGGATATCATAACGAATTCTTGAAACTGTTTGGCTTTAATGTTGATGGTGTTGATTATGATGAAGATGTTAGCCCATTAGCAGAAATAAATCATTTGAGTTAATAGATTTCACATAAATGCATTTTACAAAAAACCGATGTTTATCATCGGTTTTTTTATGACCAAATTACTAGTATTTGTCGTTAGCAATCAACAACAGTAACTTGTTTAAAACGGAGTAATTCTTTAATTAGTGGCCGGCTACTGAAAATTAGCTTAAGGCAATAAAGGTAACATTGTGTTGAGGCAATTTGAGATGGCAGATCCAAAGTTGTTTTGAATCGGAATTAGCGCTTTAAACGAAATAATATTCTGAAAGCTGTTGTTTAATAATTAATCACGTTTATCTCCTCCTTCTGTTTAGGCTGTTTTATGGGCAAAGCATGCAACTATAGTCTAATTTTTAAAGAAAACTTGGTACTTGCCATAGAATAAAAAGCTCTTTTTGTGATAGTATTTGCGCCAGAAAATTTTAACTTAGAGCCAGTGGGTCTAATTATCGTAACCTTAGTTTTTTATATAAGGTGAGGTTTTAGTCTTACTGAAATACACTGAAATTGGTTGCTTTAATTTATCTAATTGATATTTATATGTTTTATTGTATGAGTGTTGATTATAGAAGTTAATAAACTAATTTTTATACTCCCATCAAAAGTAGTGCAAGTGTTTATGATTACAATAAAAAAAGGCTTAGATGTACCTGTAAAAGGTGCACCACAGCAGGTAATCCATGATGGTCCGTCCATCAAGACCGTTGCGACATTAGGTGAAGAGTTTGTGGGTATGCGTCCAACCATGTTTGTTAAAGTGGGTGATCGCGTTAAAAAAGGTCAGATTATTTTTGAAGACAAAAAGAATCCTGGCGTTAAATTCACAGCTCAAGCTGCCGGTGTTGTTACAGAAATTAACCGTGGTGAAAAACGTGTTCTGCAATCAGTCGTTATTGAAGTAGACGGCGATGAACAAGTGACGTTTACCAGTCATCCAGCAAGTGAACTAAGTTCTCTATCTCGTATAGAAGTACTGAATACTCTTGTTGACTCTGGCTTGTGGACTGCATTAAGAACCCGTCCATTCAGCAAGATACCTGCTATAGATTCAACTGTTTCGGCAATTTTTGTTAGCGCAATGGATACTAATCCTCTTGCGGCTAATCCAGAAATTGTGATTGGCGAGCAAGCAGAAGCGTTTAAAAATGGTTTATCCGTTTTATCTCGTTTAACTGACGGTGAAATATTCGTTAGTAAAGCGCCAGGCGCGAACATTCCTGTTGCTAAAACCGTTCAAGTAAATGAGTTTGCTGGCAAACATCCTGCGGGATTAGTTGGTACGCACATTCATTTCATCAAACCGGTTAGTATCGATAAATTTGTTTGGCACATAGGTTATCAAGATGTTATCGCTTACGGTAAGTTATTTACCACGGGTGAAATTGATAATTCACGTGTTATTTCTTTATCTGGTCCTGCTGCAAAAAATCCTCGTTTAGTTCGTACAGTACTTGGTGCTAGTACAGCAGAACTAACTGCTGATGAAGCAATGGGTGGTGAGTTACGTGTTGTTTCTGGTTCATTATTAATGGGCTCAACAGCAAACGCTGTACACGGCTATTTAGGTCGCTACCACGTACAAATCTCATTAGTTAATGAAGGTCGTGAAAAAGAATTTATTGGTTATATGTACCCTGGACCAAATAAGTTCTCTGTAACGCGTGCTTATATGTCTCATTTTTTCCCGAAAAAATTATTCAATATGACCACATCGACTAACGGTAGTGAACGTGCAATGGTGCCAATTGGTAACTTTGAACGTGTTATGCCTTTAGATATTTTACCTACCATGTTATTGCGTGATTTAGTGGCCGGCGATACCGACACAGCACAAAAACTTGGTGTTTTAGAGCTAGACGAAGAAGATTTAGCGCTTTGTACATTTGTTTGCCCAGGCAAAACAGATTACGGCGTGTACCTTCGTGATTGCCTAACCACAATTGAGAAGGAAGGTTAGTCATGGGCTTGAAAAAGTTTATTGAAGATATAGAACCGCACTTTGAAAAAGGCGGTAAACATGAGAAGTGGTTTGCTTTATATGAAGCTGTTGCAACAGGGTTATTTACTCCTGGCATGGTTAATAAAGGCAAAACTCACGTACGTGATAGTATCGATTTAAAACGTATTATGATCACTGTATGGCTTGCGGTTTTCCCAGCCATGTTCTTTGGTATGTACAACATTGGCTTCCAAGCAGTTGATGCTTTAGCTAGTGGTTATGCAATGCCTGATACTTGGCAAACTGGCTTGTTTGCTATGCTAGGTGGAACACTTTCAGCTGAATCTGGCTGGTTTAGTATGATGTTCTATGGCGCGATGTTTTTCCTACCTATTTATGCCGTTACCTTTATTGTTGGTGGTTTTTGGGAAGTACTTTTTGCCGCAGTGCGTGGTCATGAAGTAAATGAAGGTTTCTTCGTTTCTTCTATTTTATTCGCACTTATATTACCTGCTACGATTCCTTTATGGCAAGTAGCTATCGGTATTACTTTCGGTATTGTTATTGCGAAAGAAGTATTTGGTGGTACAGGTAAGAACTTCTTAAACCCTGCATTAGCGGGCCGTGCATTTTTATTCTTTGCATACCCTGGTCAAATTTCAGGTGATACGGTTTGGGTTGCTGCGGATGGTTTCTCAGGTGCAACAGCATTAAGTTCAGCTAATCAAGGTTTAATTGATTACTCAATGAATGCTGATTGGTGGAATGCTTTCTGGGGCTTTATTCCTGGCTCAGTAGGTGAAGTATCAACGTTTGCTATTCTACTTGGTGGTGCATACATCCTTTATAAGGGTATTGCTTCATGGCGCATCGTGTTAGGTGTGTTTGGTGGTATGGTTGCAACGTCTTTCTTATTCAACCTAATTGGTAGTGATACTAATGCTATGTTCGCTATGCCTTGGCATTGGCATTTAGTTATTGGTGGTTTTGCTTTTGGTATGATGTTTATGGCAACTGACCCTGTATCAGCTTCTTTTACTAATACAGGTAAATACTGGTTTGGTGCTTTAGTTGGAATCATGGTGGTGTTAGTTCGTGTAGTTAACCCAGCATTCCCAGAAGGCATGATGTTAGCTATTTTATTCGCTAACTTATTTGCACCATTATTTGATTACTTTGTGGTTCAAGGTAACATCAAACGGAGGCTTGCTCGTAATGTCTAGTAATAAAGAAACTGTCGGCAAAACGTTAGGTTTTGTATTTGTTGTTTGTTTGGTGTGTGCTGCTTTAGTATCTGTTTCTGCCATTGGTTTGAAACCACTACAGCAAGCGAATAAATTACTTGATAAACAAACTAAAATTCTAGAAGCGTCTGGTCTGATTGAAAAAGCAGGGTCAGATATAGTTGGTACTTACGCTAAGTTTGTAGAAGCTAAAATGATTGAACTTGAAACAGGTAAAATTATTGATGGCGATACAGATTCGTTTGACGAGCGTGCAGACTCTCGTGATGCGAGTAAAAGTACTAAGCCAGAGAATGATATAGCAGGCCTTAGTCGTCGTGCTGATCGTGCTGTTATTTATTTAGTAAAAGATGATCAAGGTCAGTTAGATACCATAGTATTACCTATTGTTGGTTCTGGTTTATGGGATCTAATGTATGGTTTTGTTGGTCTAGCTCCTGATTTAAATACCGTTCGAAGTGTTGTTTACTCTGATCTTAAAGAAACTCCAGGATTAGGTGCTGAAGTACTTAACCCTAAATGGAAAGCTTTATGGCCAGGTAAAAAAATGTACAACGAACAGGGCGAACCAGCTATTCAGTTGGTTAAAGGTGGCGCTAAACAAAATGATATTAATGGTGTTGACGCATTATCTGGTGCTACATTGACCAGTAATGGTGTGACTAGCACATTACGCTTTTGGTTAGGTACTGAGGGCTATGGTCCTTTCGTTGCTAATTTTAAAAATGGAGGGCTTGAGTAATGTCTTCAGATAATAAAAAAGTTCTTTTTGGACCAGTTGTAGATAATAACCCTATCGCGCTACAAGTATTGGGTGTTTGTTCTGCATTAGCGGTAACAAGCTCAATGGCTAATGCGTTAGTCATGACTATTGCAGTTATGTTGGTAACGGCATTTTCTAACTTGTTTATCTCTGCTATTCGTAACCAAATACCGTCAAGCGTACGTATTATCGTGCAAATGGCGATTATTGCCTCGTTAGTTATTGTTGTTGACCAAGTATTGAAAGCTTTCTCTTATCAATTGTCGAAAGAGCTATCAGTTTATATTGGTTTAATCATTACTAACTGTATCGTTATGGGGCGTGCTGAAGCTTTTGCTATGAAAGAAAAGCCAGGTGTGAGCTTTTTAGACGGTATCGGTAATGGTTTAGGTTATGGTGCTGTACTATTGGTTGTCGCTTTTTTCCGTGAATTACTTGGTTTTGGTACTCTTTTCGGTATTGAGATTTTACAACTTACCCAAAATGGTGGTTGGTATCAAGGTAACGGTTTATTAGTACTACCATTTAGTTCATTCTTCATTATTGGTTTAACCATCTGGGCTATTCGTCAGTGGAAACCAGAACAAGTTGAGGAAGATTAATCATGGAACATTATTTAAGTATCTTTATTAAAACCATTTTCATCGAGAATATGGCGTTAAGCTTTTTCTTAGGTATGTGTACTTTCTTAGCGGTATCAAAGAAAGTTAGTACAGCTATTGGCCTTGGTGTTGCGGTTGTGGTGGTATTAGGTCTAGCAGTTCCTGCTAACCAAATTATCTATCAAGCTATTCTAGCGCCAGGTGCATTAGATGGCATGATGGGCATTACTGACCCAGCTAACTCTATCGATCTAAGCTTCTTATCATTTATTACCTTTATCGGTGTAATTGCTGCTTTAGTACAAATATTGGAAATGATTTTAGATAAGTATTTCCCTGCTTTGTATCAAGCGCTTGGTATATTTTTGCCATTAATTACCGTTAACTGTGCGATTTTTGGTGCGGTTTCATTTATGGTTGCAAAAAACCTTACTCTTGGTGAAAGTGTTGTTTACGGCATTGGTTCAGGTGTTGGTTGGATGTTAGCAATCGTATTGATGGCTGGATTACGCGAGAAAATGAAATACTCTGACGTACCAAATGGCTTAAAAGGTTTAGGTATTACGTTTATTACTGCAGGATTAATGGCCTTTGGCTTTTTGTCTTTCGGCGGTATTTCACTGTAACTATTTAGATAAAAATATAAGGAAAGGTCGATGGAAATTATTCTCGGCGTATCGATGTTCACAGCGATAGTTATTGCCTTAGTATTAGTAATTTTGTTTGCTAAATCTAAGTTAGTATCAAGCGGTGACGTTACGATTAGCATAAACGGTGATCCGGAAAAGGCAGTAGTTACTGCCGCTGGTGGCAAATTATTAGGTGCATTAGCTGATCAAGGGATCTTTATTCCTTCAGCCTGTGGTGGCGGTGGTACTTGTGGCCAATGTCGTGTTGATGTTCATTCAGGTGGTGGTGATATTCTACCAACGGAAGAAGGTCATATTAACAAGCGTGAAGCTAAAGCTGGTTGTCGCTTAGCATGTCAAGTTGCTGTTAAGCAAGACATGGAAATTGAAGTAGAAGATGAAATCTTCGGTGTTCAACAATGGGAATGTGAAGTTATCTCAAATGATAATCAAGCGACTTTCATTAAAGAACTTAAACTGCAAATTCCAAATGGTGAGTCTGTTCCGTTTAAAGCAGGTGGCTATATCCAAATTGAAGCACCTGCGCATCATGTGAAATATAAAGATTTTGATATTGATGAACAATATAAAGGTGATTGGAATCATTTTGGCTTCTTTGATGTAGAGTCAAAAGTTGATGAACCAACGTTACGTGCTTATTCAATGGCAAACTATCCTGAAGAGGAAGGCATTATTATGCTGAACGTGCGTATTGCTACGCCTCCTCCTGGACGTTTACATTTACCAGCAGGTAAAATGTCATCTTTCATCTTTAGCCTTAAGCCTGGTGATAAAGTGACAATTTCAGGTCCATTTGGTGAGTTCTTTGCTAAAGAAACTGAAAATGAAATGGTATTTATCGGTGGTGGTGCTGGTATGGCACCAATGCGTTCTCATATCTTTGACCAACTTAAGCGTTTAAAAACTAAACGTAAGATGAGTTTTTGGTATGGTGCTCGTTCAAAACGTGAAATGTTCTATGAAGATGATTATAACGGCTTAGCTGCTGATAATGATAACTTCCAATGGCATGTTGCGCTATCTGATCCACAGCCAGAAGATAATTGGGAAGGTATGACTGGTTTTATTCATAATGTTCTTCATGAAGAATATTTGAAAGACCATGAAGCACCAGAAGATTGTGAATACTATATGTGTGGTCCTCCAATGATGAATGCTGCTGTTATTCATATGCTTAAAGATTTAGGCGTAGAAGACGAGAACATACTTCTTGATGACTTCGGTGGCTAATTAAACTGAATTTTTTGCTACTCCACTCTATAACGGCATCGAAGGTGCTCATTGACTAACGTCAACTCCGCGCCTTCTTTTTGTTCTAGAGCGGATTAACTGCAAATTACAGCCTAATTTAGATATATTTAAAGACGACTTAGGTCGTCTTTATTATTTATATAAAGGCATTTTTGAAGTGTTTTTACTTAAATAATAAATTTGGAAGTAATGATGAACAATATCAAATTAATGCTAATAGTGATTTTATCTATTAGTATCACCGCTTGTTTTCCTAGTAATAATTCGCCGAAAAGTGAGATTCTATTGCAAGGGCGTACTATGGGAACGACTTATAATATCAAAGTCGTCGCAACGCCTGAGCAGGTAACAAATTTAAAACTACAACAAAAAATTGATGGAGTGCTCAAGCAAGTCAATCAAGAAATGTCGACTTATATTCCCAATTCAGAGATATCACGGTTTAATAAATCTTCCTCTTCAGAAAACTTTGAGGTATCCGCTGGTTTTGCTCGGGTCTTAAAGGAATCGATTCGTTTAGGCGAATTAAGTGAGGGGAAGCTTGATATTACGGTGGGTCCGTTAGTGAATTTATGGGGATTTGGTCCTGAACAACGACCAGAAAAAGCACCAAACGAAGAATTACTAGCAGCAACTTTAACAAGAATAGGCTTAAAGAATTTGCATTTAGATGGTCAGCAACTATCTAAAGATATACCAAGCCTTTATATCGACCTATCAACCATAGCAAAAGGCTACGGTGTGGATATTGTCGCTGAGTTAATTGAAGCGAATGGCATAACAAACTATTTAGTAGAAATCGGCGGGGAAATGCGCTTAAAAGGGTTTAAACATACAGGTGAACTCTGGGCTATTGCTATTGAAAAGCCTATTTTAGATCCTTCTGGTGAAGAAAGAGCAGTACATCAGATTGTTATACCAAAAGATAATGCAGTGGCAACTTCGGGTGATTATCGAAATTATTTTGAAGCTGATGGACATCGTTTCTCTCATATTATAGATCCTGCTACCGGAAAACCTATAGATCATAATCTTGTGTCCGTTACGGTTATTGATCCTTCTTCGATGACAGCAGATGGCTTATCAACGACGTTAATGGTAATGGGAACTGAAAAAGGAATGGCATTTGCGATAAAAAATAACATTGCAGCTTTGTTTATTTCTAAAACAGAGCATGGCTTTAGCGAACAGTTTACGGTAAAATTTAAACAATATTTAAAGTAAGACTAAGTATCAAAAATACAGAGACTGAATATTCATGTAGAATACACAGCAGTCGTTGTAGTTCTTAAATAACAAATCTGATTATCGACAATGTTTATATTTATGTCTGGTAGTCTAACAATAAAGTAAATTAGTAATAGGCATAACGCATTATGATGATTTTTTTAATTACCTTTGTCTTTTTTCTTCTTATCGGCGCAGCTATGGCTGTAGGGTATATTTTTCAGAAGAAGACGCTTGCAGGTAGCTGTGGAGGCTTAGCAAGTGTTGGAATTGATAAAGAGTGTAACTGCGATAATCCATGTGAAAAACGTCAAGAGCGTGAACGTAAAGCGGCTTTAGAAAGTAATCTTGAAAATAGAATTGATGTTGCTAACTTATAGTTTATTCTTTTGATATAAGATTAAATGGAATACCTAAAGAATTATTAAAGGCATACCTAGTTGATAGGTATGCCTTTATTGGTATTAGATGCCAGTAAATTGGTTGATTTTATTGATAATCCCAATACTGTCTAGGCCTAACTCTTCATGAACTTCAGCTTGAGTACCATGCTTGATAAACTGATCAGGAATGCCTATATTTAGAACTTTTATTGCGTAGCCTTGTGACAAAATGTATTCGTTTACACCCGAGCCTGCACCGCCTGCAATAGCGTTATCTTCTACGGTAACTATTAACTCATGTGAACTAACTATTTCGTCAATAATCTGTTGATCTAACGGTTTAATAAAGCGCATATCTATCAGAGTTGCATTTAGTTCTTCTGCTGCAACCTTTGCTTCACCAAGCATAGTCCCAAAGCTCAAAACCGCAATTTCTTGTCCACTATTAATGGTTAAACCTTTACCTAGTTCAATAACTTCATCGACTTTGGGTAATACTTCACCTGTACCATTACCGCGCGGGTAACGGACTACTGATGGTGTATTAAGTTGATGACCCGTATTTAACATGAGTTGGCATTCACGTTCATTTGAAGGCGCCATGATAACAAGGTTTGGTATACATCGTAAAAAGCTTAGATCAAATGAACCTTGATGGGTTGCACCGTCAGCGCCAACAATACCTGCTCTATCAACCGCGAAGAGTACTGGTAGATTTTGGATAGCAATATCATGAATTAATTGATCATAGCCACGTTGTAAAAAGCTTGAGTAGATTGCTACAACAGGTTTTTGACCACCTATAGCAAGACCTGCTGCATAAGTTACAGCATGTTGTTCTGCGATTGCAACATCGTAGTATTGATCAGGAAAGCGTTGACTGAACTCAACCATACCTGAGCCTTCTCTCATTGCAGGTGTTATCGCAACTAACTTTTTATCAACCTCTGCAGTTTTACATAACCAATCACCGAATATTTGAGAGTAGGTTGGTAAAGCGGGCTTCGCTTTGGGTAAGTTTGCATCATTTGGATTGAATTTTGGTACCGCGTGATACTTTATCGGATCTTGTTCCGCAGCGTGATAGCCTTTGCCTTTTTTAGTCGCAATATGAAGTAATTGAGGGCCTTTAAGGCTACGCATGTTTTTGATGGTTTCAACAAGACCATTAACATCATGACCATCTATTGGGCCAATATAATTAAAGCCTAATTCCTCAAAAAATGTACTAGGTACAACCATGCCTTTAAGGTGTTCTTCTGCGCGACTGGCTAATTCTTTTATTGGAGGTAAATTATTCAGAATACGTTTGCTGCCTTCACGTAAGCCAGTATATACACTGCCAGATAGCATTTTTGCTAAATGATTATTTAAAGCACCTACATTTTCTGAAATAGACATCTCATTATCATTTAATACAACTAGCATATCTTTTCTGATATCGCCTGCGTGGTTTAACGCTTCAAATGCCATACCTGCGGTCATAGCACCATCGCCAATAACGGCAACTGTTTTTCTGTTTTTTCCTTCTTTTTCAGCGGCCACAGCTAAACCTAAAGCAGCTGAAATAGAGGTACTTGAATGTCCAACACTTAATGTGTCGTATTCACTTTCTTCTCGCCAAGGAAAAGGGTGTAAACCATCTTTTTGTCTAATAGTGTGCAACTGATCTCTACGACCCGTTAAAATCTTATGAGGGTAAGCTTGGTGGCCAACATCCCATATAAGATGATCGAATGGGGTATTATATACGTAGTGCAGGGCTACGGTTAACTCAATTGTGCCTAATCCGGAAGCGAAATGACCACTACTTTTACTAACTGAATTTAATAAGTAGCTTCGCAGTTCATTGCTAATGCGTGACAATTGATCTTGGGAAATATTTCGCAAATCTTTTGGAGAATTGATCTGAGCAAGAAATGGATAATCAGCTAGGTTTGTAGTCATAGTTGCTCTATATAATATCTTTTTATTTTAGTCTTTAACGGATAAACGCCTGCGTTTAATGGTCACGTTTAACAATAAAAGTAGCAAATTCAGCTAAGGAGTGCGTATTGTAAGGCAAACTAGTCAAAGCTTGAAGTGCTTGTTGAAATAAGTTTTCAGCTTTTTCTTGTGCACCTTGTAAACCAAGCAAAGCTGGGTAGGTACTTTTATTTGCAGCAAGGTCTGAACCACTTGGTTTACCCAACTGCTCTTCAGTGGAAGTAATATCGATAATGTCATCTTGAACTTGATAAGCTAAGCCTATAAGTTGGGCATATTCTTTTAATGCTTTCTTATCGTTTTCAGATACTTGAACTGCACATTCAGCACCCATGAGTACCGATGCTTCAAGTAATGCACCTGTTTTTAATGAGTGCAGTACTTCTAATTCTGCTAAGGGTATTTGTTGGTTTGTTGCGGCTAGGTCAAGTGCTTGACCACCACACATGCCTTGGTAACCCGAGGCAGAAATTAGCTGTTGAATTAATTTTAGTTGTTTTGGCTGTATTGCTTTAGAAAAACTATGATTAGCTAAAATATCAAATGCCAATGTTTGTAAACTATCACCAGCAAGAATAGCTGTTGCTTCATCAAATGCTTTATGACAAGTGGGTTCTCCACGTCTTAAGTCATCGTCATCCATGGCAGGTAGATCATCATGCAATAAAGAATAAGCATGAATGCATTCTAATGCGCCAGCTACACCATCAATATCAGATAAATTAGCACCTAATGCCTCACCTGTAATGTAGGCTAAGTATGGGCGCATACGCTTGCCACCAATCAATAAACCATAACGCATAGCTTGATGAAGTTTCTCGTCATTAATGGCTAATTGATCGAGTTTATCTGCTAGGAAGTTATCAATACGTTGTTGATAAAAATCATGATCGACTAGTTTGCTCACAAAGTATCACCTGAATTATGATTTTCTGCAGACAACTCAAAATTAGAAAGTTGTTTTTCACCATTTTTATCAAGTAATATTTTTACTTTTTGTTCGGCTGATTGAAGTTTGTTTTGACTTACTTGACTTAAACTTAAGCCGCGTTCAAATAATGTCATGGACTCTTCTAAGCTTAAATCACCTTGCTCTAAATTATTCACTATTGCATCTAATTCACTTAAAGATTCTTCAAAAGTAAGGTTTTCTAGTTTTTTCTTTGCCATGATCTTTGCTTAGGCCCAGCTATTTTAAAGTATAGGCGCAAACTTACCCTAGCTAGGGGCTTGGGTCAAATAAACCTGCAGTATATTCTCTATTTTATCGTTAAGTTATTGAGCTATCTGACGATATAATGATATTGATTAAGTAATATCATGATAACCATTAGCGAATATTATGCGCTTGATGTACTATTATTTTATTAATGCTTAAAAGTTGTTTGTTTAGGGGATTGTTGTGGATTTAGCAACGTTAATAGGAATACTAGGTGCAATTGGCCTACTAATTATGGCTATGCTACTAGCTGGCGATATTATGATGTTTGTTGATGCTCAATCAGTAATCATTGTATTTGGTGGTTCAATTTTTGTTGTTTTATCGAATTATAATTTAGGCCAATTTTTTGGGATTGGTAAAATTATCGGCAAAGCCTTTATGTTCAAATTAGAAAAGCCAGAAGAGCTAATTGAAAAAGCTGTTGATATGGCTGACGCGGCACGTAAAGGTGGCTTTCTCGCATTAGAAGAAGCTGAAATAACCAACGCGTTTATGCAGAAAGGCGTTGATATGTTAGTTGATGGTCATGATGCTGATGTAGTACGTGCAACCTTGCAAAAAGATATAGATCTTACCACTGAACGACATGATACTGGCGCTAAAATGTTGATGGCATTAGCAGATGTTGCACCTGCAATGGGCATGATTGGAACCTTAATCGGTTTGGTTGCGATGTTATCAAATATGGATGATCCTAAATCGATCGGCCCTGCGATGGCTGTTGCGTTATTAACAACCCTTTATGGTGCTTTTTTAGCTAACGTTATTGCTATTCCTATTGCCGCAAAATTAGAGTTAAGATTAGCAGAAGAAAAAATGAACCAAGAGTTAGTACTTGATGCTGTACTAGGTATTCAAGATGGACAAAATCCACGCGTAATTGAAGGTTTACTGAAAAACTATCTTGCAGAAGGCAAGCGTCAAATTGGTACTGCTGATGATGAGTAATACAGAATCTATTCGTAGGAGTATGTATGGCTGAAGAATGTAAGTGTCCACCTCCAGGATTACCTGCATGGATGGGAACGTTTGCTGATCTCATGTCTTTATTGATGTGCTTTTTCGTATTGCTTTTATCTTTTTCTGAAATGGATGTTCTTAAGTTTAAGCAAATTGCTGGCTCAATGAAGTTTGCTTTTGGTGTTCAAAACAAAATTGAAGTTAAAGATATTCCTAAGGGAACTAGTATTATCGCGCAAGAGTTTCGTCCAGGAAAACCTGAACCCACACCTATTGAAGTCATTCAGCAGCAAACCATGGAAATGACTCAGCAAATGTTAGAGTTTCAAGCGGGTGATGAAACGTCTGCGGGTGGACGTCAAGAGCAACGTGGTAGTGAGCGTGGTGGTCAATCACAAAATACTGAAGATGCCTTGTCAGCTGAAGCTTTGCAGCAAGCGCAAGATCAAATGGAAAATGCAGCTCAAGAAGAAGTAAATGAATTAGTTAAAAAGATAGCACAACAATTAGAACAACAGATTCAAGACGGTGCAGTAGAGTTAGAGTCGTTAGGACAGCAAATTACTATCCGTATTAGAGAGAATGGTTCATTTCCTTCTGGTTCAGCTTTTCTACAACCAAAGTTTAGACCTATTATTAGACAAATTGGTGAGCTATTAAATACAGTGCCGGGTGAAATTATGATTTCAGGCAACACAGATAATCGAGGTGTTGATTCTGAACTGTTTAGTTCTAACTGGGATTTATCGAGTAAACGTGCAGTAGCTATTGCCCATGAAATGATTAAAGTTCCTGAGTTTGAGCAGGCAAGGTTAGTTGTTGCAGGTCATGCTGATACTAGGCCTTTAGTTCCTAACACTAATGCATTAAATCGTCGTCGAAATCGTCGAGTCGAAATAACCATTAACCAAGGTAAAGCTAAAGAAACCGAACCAATTCAAGTAATTCAATAATTTTAAGCCTGTTTACAATAAGGCTAAACAGGCTTAAGGCTTTTTTATCTTAAATAAATACGTCTAACTATTTTCGTGAACAATCAAAGTACACTTTGAAATTATTTCTTGAATGGCTATAGGTGTGTATCTTGAGTGCATTTGAGTATATAATGCGCGGCAATTATTTACCGTTACTATTTAGGTTACTTGTCGATGAAATTTATCGTAAAGCTACAAGCTGAAATCACCATTAAATCTCGCCCTGTTCGTAAACGTTTTACTAAAATATTAGAATCGAATATTAAAAATGTATTGCGTCGTGTTGATGAACAAGTAACCACACGAATGAACTGGGATAATGTTGAGGTAAATACCAAAAACGATAGTCCTGAAAACCGTGAACGTTTAGTTGAAGCACTAAAATGTATTCCTGGTGTACCTATGTTTTTAGAAGTACAGCAAACGGACTTTACAGATGCTGTCTCTTATACACATCTCCGAGCCCACGAGACGTAGAGG
>CAJXUT010000004.1 GCA_913061365.1 uncultured Colwellia sp. | reverse complement strand
TGTATAAGAGACAGAAGTGAATCTTATTTTTATTCTGACAAAAGCAAACAGGAGCAAGAAGAATGCGAATAACGATGCACGAACATGAAATTTTAAAAGCTATTCACCTTTGTCACCCAGCTAAATCAAGCTATGCAAAATTAGTAAAAGCAACTGGAAAGGCACGAAATGAGATAGGTGAAATAGTCGATGGTTTAAAGGCTATTGGTTATGTGAATGTAACACCTGCAAATGAAATTTATCTTATTAAAGACGGCAAAGCGTTTGTTGGTATTTCAGATGATATAAAAGATAAAGCGCCATTGTCTTCAATGCCTACAACCCAATTAACAGCCAAAGACGAACAGCAAGCGAGTGATGCTATCGAAGGCAGTAAAAAGCTTAAACCTCATGTACAAGATGCTATTGATTTTTCTACTGAGCAGCATCCCGTACTTGCTTCAATTGATTTACTTGAGCAAAAGTTAAGTAAGCCTGTATTGGTTATTGATGATCTAGAGCTGAAAGGGCAAGCGTTAGCTAAATTAGCACCTCTATTGAGTGAGGATATAGCTGAATTATTACTTGAGATTAAAGGTGATTTAGAGCGAGCTGCTGCGTGATTTTATTTATATACGGGCTATTTGGTTATGTTTACCAGGTGATTATAGCCCCTGTTTTCAGAATTGGCCCATGCAACGCCAATACTGTGAACTTGTGTGGTGCAGATCCACCACGCAAACAAATTGAAACAGTGCAACGTGAACCGCTTGGTTTTGGGCTGAGTATGGATAAGTTGCATTAACGATAAAAAATTAAAGGCGTGTGATAACCAATTTAAGTCACTGACACTACGGAAAGACGTGTAGGCACGTTGTCAGGCCGTTATGAGGAATTGCGCATACCAGTTCGGAAGTTACAACAGTATGTAAAAAGGTGTCTGGTGTTTTACCACCAGACGGATACAAAAAAACCGCTTAATCCCTGAGAAAGATTACAAAGCGGTTTTAATATAACGAGGTCAATTATGACAAATTCAGCAGAAATAATCAACTTTCCTGAAAGGGAAATAGAACAAAAGCAAGCTCAGGGGCGTGAGTACGTGAAAGCAGACATCGATAACGGCTATTATCGGGTAGCTAATGAAATTGGTCTAGCGTTATGTAAAGTTCATTTAAACGATAGTGAAGGGCGGATTGTTCACACTGTTATGTTTAAAACATTTGGTTGGAACAAGATGTTTGATTGGGTTTGCTACGAGCAAATATCAGAGTTAACCGGCATTAGTGTTGATAACATTAGCAAGGTAAAAAAAAGGTTAGTACAAAGAAAAATAATTATTGTTGATGGGAAAAAAGTGGGCATAAACCCTATTGTCTCAGACTGGGTTTTTAAGTCTAAACAGACCCAAAACAAGAAGAGTGCAGTAAGTATATCTAGACCCTTGAATAAGTCTAATCAGACCCTTGCACCTATCCAAGTAGACTTAAAAACAAGTAAAACTAGACCCATACAAAAGAAAGACACTATTACAAAAGACACTATTACAAAAGACATACCTAAAACTCCAGTATCTTCTCGTATTAAAAAACCTAAACAGTTCAAGGCTTTTTTCAAATTATACCCAGCTCACCGAAAAGGTGGAACTGACGCACAAGCATGGAAAGTCTGGAAATCTGAAAAGCTCACTGATCTTGATGCACAATCCGCACTTGATTGGTTAACTTCAGCTGCAAATACGAATCCTGATTGGAAAACAGAGGCTAATGGGCAATTTGTTTTTGGTATTACAAAATTCATTCGTGATAAAAAATGGCTAACTCCGCTGCCGCAGCCAGCCACCCAATTTAACAGAAGCCATCAAAGCGTTAATGATCATAACCAACAAGCCATGGACGAATGGCTTGCTAGCAAACAACCTGAAATCGAGGTGAACCCATGAATACTAACGAACTAAAAGCTTTTAGCGAATTACTGACGGGCGCATTAGAGGTTTACGGGCAGCGAACAAGCAAACTTGTGATTAACATTTGGTGGAATGCATTAGAAAAATATGAATTTCACATTGTTGAAATGGCTTTTGGTGCTCACATTGTTGATCCTGATGTTGGCCAATTTGCTCCAAAGCCTGCAAATATTATTCGTAACATCGAAGGAAGCAGAGAAACGCGAGCAATGTTAGCTTGGGCTAAAGTTCAAAAAGCTATCGGCTCCGTTGGTGGAGGGACAACAGTTTGTTTTGACGATCGCTTTATTCATGCATCAATAGCAGATATGGGGGGGTGGTCTAAGCTATGCACTGTTGAAGAAGATGAATTGCCATTTAAAGCGAGAGAATTTGAGAAACGTTACAACAGCCATAGCAAGCATGGTGTTAAAGAGTTTCCTCGCAAACTTATTGGTTACTATGAATCAAACAATCTTGCTCAAGGTTTCATGCATGCGATTGCCCCACCTGTAACTATTGGTGATATCACTGAGTGTCGAAAAGTTTATAAGTACGGCTCTGACAATATCAAATTAATAAATCATGAGCCTTTGGCGATATCTCATCACCCTAAAACCTCAATTCCTAACCTGAAAGATGAGGATGCAGCCTAATGTACATTCAAATTTTGGTAGAAATAATAGTTGTTTTGTTTATCTACTGGCTTGGCTGCAAGCGAACTCAAGTTAAATTTGAGTTGATTAGCATTATGACACCAAAGCAATACAAAAATTTTACTGAGATTAAACTCTATATTGCCAAGGTAATTATTGTTTTATTGCTAACTGTTGTTTTGGTGCAGAAGTTTAATGGCTGATTGTTTCTTTCAGAAAACTGCTGGCGGTATTTTACTGCCGGCTGATGATGAAACGGCTGATTACTTAACGTCGATAAAAACAGGAACGTATTTTAAGTCGAAATTAACTAAAACGAGAAACTATGAATTTCATAAAAAAGTTTTTCAGTTCTTTAATTTTTGCTTTGATCATTGGGCTGCTGAAATCAACTATCAATATATGGATGAAAGAGCTCAAAAAAATGCATTTAGAAAACAATTAACAATTTTAGCTGGTTACAGGAATGAGTTTGTTAATTTGCGCACAAAAACGGTTGGTTATGAGGCTAAAAGCTTAGCTTACGACAATATGGGTGAGGATGAGTTTAGGCAATGCTATGTCGCGTTAACGCAAGCTGCAATGGCAAACATCTTTCAAGGCTCAGATGAGCTTATTTACAATAAATTAGTGAGTTTCTTTTAATGAAAGTACGTAGCAAGAAAATTCGTGAAAGCGCTCAAGGACAAGATTGCCAAGTTAGGCTACCTGGTATTTGTAATTTTAATCCTGAAACAACAATACCAGCTCATATCGGTAACGGTGGTGGAATGGGTAGCAAGGTAAGTGATCTTCATATTGCTTATTGCTGCAGCTCTTGCCATGACGAAATTGACAGAAGAACTCGGTTGATGGATGCGGAAAAAGCAGAGCTTTACGCTTGGCATGGTGTGCAAAGAACTCAAGAAATATTGTGCTCTATGGAGTTAATCAAAGTCGCATGACTTATCACAACGCTTGCAAGCTTGGCCCACAAACTGAGGCAGAAGCAATAAAAATGAATTGGCATCGTATGGATTGTTTAGCTAAGCACAACATTGAAAAACTTGATAAGCAATCTGCTATGGCATGGTTCGCTAAACAACCTGAAGACTGGAAAGAATCAAGAGCAGCTCGCTTTACATCAAGAATTAACCAAAGGCGATGGTAATAATGGAGTCAATCAGCCTTGAAGCGTATAGGAAAATGACTTCACCAAAAGCAAAAAGCAAAGCTAAAGCAAAAGAGCAGGCGAGAAAGTTAGCTGAATTAGTAGAAATAAATTTATCAGAGTTACCCGAGCATGAAAAAGAAATAATGTTTCACCCTGAAAGGCGATGGCGCTTTGATTACGCATGGCCGGACATAAAAATAGCTTTAGAAGTTCATGGCGGTGTGTTTACTAATGGCCGTCACACCAGGGGAAAAGGTTTTACCGAAGATAAAGTAAAAATGAATACTGCTCAGCTACTTGGTTGGATAGTAATTGAAGCAACAACAGCGCATGTAAAGAACGGGCAAATGCTCACTTGGATAAAAGAAGCAATAGCACTTAGGGTAGATAATGCATCCGATTAAACTTTTAGCAAAAATGACACCTAAAACATTAAACCTTGGCAATGTTGGTGGTGGTAGTTCACTTGATGTAATTGATTGGCGTACAGCTTCACACGCTTTAGTTGGATTAAAACAAGAGCCTTATAATTGGGCGTTGTATAGATTCTGCGGTCATGATGAAGGTATTAGCAGTAAAGAGCGTCAAATAATAAAAGCGCTCACCATGCTTGTAACGTTATTTATCAAGATACGTAAATTTAAAATAAAACCTGACACCTTGGATGGTTTAGTTAGAGCGGCAATGCTTGAATTTACTCAGCCTGTTTGCGGTGTGTGCCACGGCTCTGGTTGGTCAGTAACTAGTGCAGGAAACTCAAGCAAAGAGTGCGAAACATGCAAAGGCCATGGTCGTAAAAAAATATCAGGCCGTGAACGTTGCAGGGTTATCGGTATTGACCATAAAAGTTACACCAATTCCCACGATGAAGTAAGCAAAGAAATCATGCGCATTATCTCATCATGGGAACAAGAAATAATTAAAAATGTTAACGATAAAATGGGAGAAGTGGCATGAGCAACACAAATTTAACAGCAACACAATCATTCGAAGAAAAAATAAAAGAACGACTAACTAAAGATATCGGTGATTTAATCCCTGATGAAGCTTTGGTAGCTATGATTGAAAAAGCAACTGAGGATTGTTTCTTCGAAGACCAGCGAAAAGAAACTGGTACCGGATTTAATTCAAAAACAATATATGAAGATTCAGTATTTAAAAAATTAGTTAAAGAACTCTTAGCCGAGCGCATGGACAATGCTATTCGAGGCTGGATTGATGATAACCAAGAGCTAATGGCTAAAGAACTTAAGTCATTCATCGAGACAAGCGCAGAAGAAGCTGTAATGAAGGGTATTGTTAGTATGTTTCATTTGCCTTTTGAAAGCATGAAGTTTCAAATACAAAGTGAAATTACAAATAAATTCAATCAGCATGGCATGTATTGATATGACTAAACCACTGTTAGGGTTAATCGATGATGAAATGTGGCTATGCAACAGAAAGGCGGCCATAGAAGCTGCAATTGAACGTTACATGAATGCAGGTAAACCAATTCCTGAAAAATGGTATGAATGGCTAAAAGAAGTAAATAGTAAACTGGAGGTGCATCATGCTTGAACTTAAAAGAGGAAACAAAATAGATTTCTTCAAGGTAACCGTAACAACACTTAAAAATAAAAAATCCATTAATACGGATTATTTGGTAAATGAATATGAAGCACCTAACACTAATCTTGCTGTTGCGCTTGTCATGGAAAAAATCTCACCATTAACTGAAGTTAAAGAAGTAACAGTTAAAAAATTCGAAAAAGATTTTTAAACCTATTCAGGTTGAATAACCTTATAAAATAACGGGCAACTGTAAGTTGTCCCTGTTTATTTTGTTGTTAGTTTTGCTGATTACACAAATATATAAGCGAGATAGAAGATGGGATTAATGAAAGTAGAAAGTTACAGTTTTTGGGTTGGGTACGCTACTGGTGGTATGGTAACTGTCGTTATCGTAGCTATAGTAAATTTAATTTAAAGGGGTATTACGATGGCTATTGCAAAAATGGTTAAAAAGCTAGGAGATAAAGGGATAACTCCAATTAGTGCTAAGTATGAGAGACGTTGTCCTGTCCCAGAAGGTTACGCTAACGGTTATGTATTTACATTTAGCGAAGCTCTAGAAAATAGAGTATGGGAAGCAGATAAAAACGTAAACTTTGAAACTACTATGGAATTAGATAATTCTCAAGACGTTTTTGAGTGGATAGAAACACTACCTGATATTAAAGCAAACTAACCGTTTAAATAAGCGCGTTGAGGTACGAAATCCGCTTGATTTATTTTGTTATGTTACCGTTACAAATATTGAATTGGAGAAATAATCATGAACATGGAAAAAGTTAATTGCCACAACCTTAGAATATTAAAGCGTTTTTTTGAACCTGTGCTTGCTGGAACTAAGAAGTTTGAAATTAGATTTGATGACAGGGGTTACAAAAAAGGTGATTTTATTGTTATGCATGAATATAGCGACGAAGCTCCGCATTATTCTGGTAGAACAATAACAAAGCGAATTGGATTTATAACAAACTATGAGCAGAAAGAAGGGTTTGTAGTATTTAGTTTGCTAGACTTGGTTTAGTAACATAACACTATATTTCGCTTGGAAAAACCACGCTTTCTACAGTAACGTTATCACGTCAAATCAATAACTTAACGGTTTATGCAGAGAAAGAAGGATATGGTAAGGTATTTTAAGCTCGTTCGTTGCTCAGCATTCAACCCTGCGCAAATCTCTGCGCACTGCGCAATCGTGCGCACAAATAAAATGCGCAGCTGCGCAAAAGGTGATTTATGTTTACCAGAATAGCGTTACAAAAACTTAATGAATTATTAAAGCTAGATAAGTTTATTGAAATAGCTTACCTTGATGAAAAGAACGCTACTTTATTGTTTGAAGATAGAGCGTGTAATATTTCTTCCTTTGGTAATGTAACTTGGTCCGATAATGGTGGTTTAGTTGATGACTATCAAGCAATAAAAAGTGAAGCACTAAAGCTCCAAATCAACCAACCACCAGAAGCGATAGCGAAAGAACGTGCTGAACAAAAGGTATGTGAGGCTATAGGTGTGCCGGAACATATGCTTGGTTTGAGAGGCAGCGAGTCCAAGACGGTTAACGAACTAAACATGCAATTAAATATACTCAACTCTAATGCAATTAAATGGGAGGGCGTAACAGGCAGGAAGCTTAATATCGAATTATCATTTAGGATGGCTCATGATAATCGCTTAGCTAATTACGCTCCTAGCGTTCTTTGTTTTTTAGCTGAGCAACTTGAACTTGGTAATAAAAGCAGCTTTGGAAATCAGGAAGGGTTAGGGTTTACAGACAACGAAAGCTTTACCTGTGAAAGCTTTGAGAGTAAATGTGTTTTTATATCAGGTAGTATTAAGCATGAGTATTTGTATGATTAACTCTGCTGTTATCGAAAGGCTTACTGGTTCAAGTGATTACTTCCGTAAAACTGAAAGCAACAAATAGAAACAATGATAGAATTAACGTTAACAAACTTTGCAGACGATTTATTGCATAAATAACGAGAAAGGTGTAACAAATGCGCGAAATTGAATGGGAATATCAGTTTGAAGACTTTGGTAATGAATACTCAGTTGCAGCTTCTTTTAATGGTGAACTGGGTTTGATTCGTCACCACAAAGTAATTCCCTGCCTTAAAGCCAATGAAATACCACCTAAAGATGTTGTTTCTGCTACTAAAGTCATTGTTACTTGGGAATTAGAAATCATACTGCGAGATGCAGCTACTAAGTTGGCGGAAGGTGTATTTAAAAACAACAATCATCAGAAGTTAAGCACAAAGCCGATAGATTATAGCGCTATCAGCGAGCTTGATTTAATCGCAATAATGAAAAAGTGCGAAGAAATAGCCGATGAGCAAGTTTTATTGATGTACCCAGATGGTGATGATTGGGAATTTGAAAAAAAACAAGCGAGAGATCGCATTATAAGTAAAGAATATAAAGCAAGAGTATCGAGATGAATTTATAACATCTTGCAAACACCCCAAAACAAGAGTAATATTTCCCATGTTGAAGAAATCCGCTAGTTAACTCTATGCGGATTTTTTTGCGTTTAGATTTGGCGAAAGTTATTTCACGATAAATAACACAGCTTAGGACTGACGAACCTTTAACAATTGCTTATAAGTCATATCTCCCTATGTTTGCCTCATCTTTTGATGGGGCTTTTTTATTTCTGGAATTCAATTATGCCTAAGTTCGGTAAAGCATCTAGAGAACGGTTAGCAACTTGCCATCCTGACTTGCAGTTGGTATTCAATACCGCAATCAAAACGGTTGAGTGTTCAATTTTTTGCGGCCATCGAGGTGAAGCTAACCAAAATAAAGCTTTTGATAATGGCTTGTCTCAAGTTAGATATCCAGAATCAAAACATAATCAATTTCCAAGTATGGCTACAGATGCAGGGCCATATTTTATCGAGTTAAAAAATACTGATTGGGAAGATCATAAAGCATTTGCTGTTTTTGCTGGCTATTGTATGCGTATTGCGGATGAGCTTTTAGATAAAAAATTAATTACTCATCGCCTTCGTTGGGGTGGTGATTGGGATGGTGATGGAAGGACTTCAGATGAAACCTTTGTAGATTTGCCACACTTTGAATTGGTGAAAGTATGAATCTATTAAAAATACTAGGCAAAGTTGGTGGCTCTATACTTGCTGATGTTGTGCCAGGTGGTAACGCTATATTAAGAGTAGTGAATGAGTTCTTACCAGAAGAATCTAAGTTACCTGAAAAATGTACTGGTGCTGATATTCAAGGCGCTATTTCTAAAATGCCCCCTAAATCTCAAGCTATATTGTTAAATAAGCAGTTTGATGTAGAAAAAATCGAAATACAAGAACATACCAAAGTTATTACAGCTCTTGGTGAGGTAGATAAAACAGGTAACTCAACAAGACCTGCAATTGCTATGATGATGGCGCAGATTGTAGCTTTTTCAGTCATCATTCTTATTACGATGTTGGCTATATCTATTATTAACAATAATATTGAGACAATTAAAGCTATAGGTGATAACTGGCCTTTAGTTACGGCATTGTTAACTATTCCTTCAGCGTTACTACGTGCTTACTTCGGAATGAGAACCAAAGAAAAACAACAAAAATACCATGCAATATCAAATTCTGAGCCTAAGTCGGTTGTTTCTGATTTAGTAAGTTTATGGAAGTCTAAATAATGCCAGAAAGCAATATACCACTTTTAAAGCAGCTTCTTGATGCAGGTTTGGGTTATGTTTGGTTTATTTTTCTAGCTGCTTGGGGCGGCACCGTGAATTATATCGCCAGAAGAAAAAGTGACAAATCACCATTTTCCATTGTAGAGCTAATCGGTGAATGGGTTATTTCAGGTTTCTCTGGATTGATCACAGCTTTTATCTGCCAAGAAATGGAAATATCTTTTATGTATACCGCTGCGGCTGCTGGCGTGGCTGGTCATATGGGAGGTCGAGGCATTTACATGATTGAACGTTTCATTCATAAGCGTATCGGGCTCTCAAGTGACAAGTAATGTGGCTAGTAAATGGCTAAAAACAATTGGGTACAATTACAAGCTGATTTTACTAAGGCTCATGAAAAAACAGGCGTAAAAGTAAAAGATTGGTGTGATGAGCAAGGGCTAAATTACTCAAGCGCTCGTCGTTACATCAAGATAACCAAAACTAAAGCACGAATTAAGCAAGAAGCGGCAGTTAGAAAGCCGACAAATAAAAAAATACCTGTTCAAAAACGTTCGCTTGGCCAATTGAAGCATGGTGGTTATTCAAAGTACTTCAATAAAGACATTACAACGCTAGTTGATGGGACAGACTTAACGGATGAATTAGATCTTTGTCGTGCACGTATTCACTTGGTTGTTTGTACGATTGAAGAAATTCAACGTAGGCTTGAACAAAAAGAGCCAAGAGTTGAGCCTGAAGTTGCAGCAAGTTTATATGAATCGCTATTTAAAGCTGATACGGCATTAGATAGAAACGTTGCTCGAGTAGAATCAATCACTAAAACGTTATCGTCAATCAGGATAGATGACGTTAACGAACATAAAATACTTGCTGATACACGTAAAAACAATGAAGCGACCAAAGCTATTGTTATCAACGCTAAAAAATCAATTGCTCAAACGGAGTTAGTTGAGTTACAGGTTAAGCAAGCACGTAAAGAAGCTGGCGGCACAAGTAAGATTGATGATTACATTGATAAGAAAGTCGGTTCAAGTGTTGATCAGGTAATTGGATAATGCATCCTAATACGGCTAAGTACCCTAAAAGCACTTGGTTAACTGAAGAAGAACGGTTCAACTTAGATGAGGCTGAACTGTTTGAACGCTGTGAAAAGTATTTAGATTGCTGGTGGTGGCGTATAAATAATTTATACATCATCGCTAATGAGTACGGGCAACCAGTTTTATTTCGTTGTCGTACTGCACAAACTGTTTTGTTTTGTGTGATGTGGTACCTAAATATAATTCTTAAAGCCAGACAGTTAGGCTTTAGTACTGCAATTCAAGTTTTCATCTTAGATCATGCGCTGTTTAATAACGATAGGCAGTGTGGCGTTATCGCTCAAGGACTGAGTGAAGCTAGGGCAATCTTTGCCAGTAAAATTTTATATCCGTATGTTCGGCTTCCAAGTTGGCTTAAAACGGGTAATAGAGCGATAACAAGCAAGACAGGGACAGCAATTTACTTTGCTAATGATAGTTATGTTCGTATAGCTGTTAGTTTTCGCTCAGGAACATTGCAAGTACTTCATATCTCTGAGTACGGTAAAATTTGTGCAGCTTTCCCACTGCGAGCTGATGAAGTTCAAAGTGGTTCATTAAATGCTATTCATGAAGGTTCGTTGCTTTTTGTTGAAAGTACGGCTGAAGGTGCAACGGGTAATTTCTTTGAAATGTCCGTTGAGTCGATGGAGCTGCTTGAGTCAGGCATTGATTTAAGTAAGTTAGATTTCAAGTTTCACTTTTATCCTTGGTTTGACGATCCTAAATATGTTTTACCTGTTCCTGATAGTGGCTTAAAGCTTACTAAAAAGTGGGTTAAGTATTTCACCAGTGTTCAAGCTGCTTCTAAGGTAATACTTAGTGATGAGCAAAAAAACTGGTACATCAAAAAAGAAAGCTCTCAAAAAGGCAAAATGAAACAAGAGTTTCCATCAACACCGATGGAAGCTTTTCTTACTTCTGGACGTAAAGTTTTTGATAGTGATGATTTAATGCGAGCTGAAGGGCGCTGCACTAAACCATTACTTGTTTATGATGTGGACCCGAACACAGGTAAACGTAAAAAAGTTAATGGCAAAGTCGATTTATCATTAAAAGCTGCTGATAAATTAGCGCAATCTACCTTAGGTTATCTTCTTGTTTGGGAATTACCCGACGAAGATGAAGATTATGCCATGGGTGGTGATGTTGCCGAAGGTTTAGAGCATGGCGATAGAAGTTCATTTGATATCGTTGCTAAGTCTGATGGTCGACAAGTAGCGCATTGGTTCGGTCATTTAGATACTAAACGTTTTGCTCGATTAATGGCTCACATTGGTACCTGGTACAACTTGGCCTACATTGGCCCCGAAAGAAACAATCACGGTCATGCCGTACTTCAAGAATTAGTAGAAATTTATCCTACTTCACGCATTTACCATGAAGAACATATTGATCGTGAAGATACCGACGAAGAAACAAACAAAGTCGGTTGGCATACCTCAGCACAATCAAAGCCATTATTAACAGGTTCATTTGAAGATTTACTCGCTAATGATACTGATGGTTTGCGTTGGCGCGGCACTGTTGCCGAATTAAATATATTTGTTTATGACAAAAAAGGTCGTATGGGCGCTCAAGCAGGCGGCTTTGATGATCAAGTTATGAGCTACATGATTGCACAAGAAATGCGAGCTCGAATGCCTAAGCGTCGAGTTATTGATAATTCAGAATCACCACACAACCCTAATCACTGGATGGCACGTTAACACATGGTTGATCACGTTAAAAATAATAAAGAAGGCATGTCACTAGAACAGCTTTTGAAATTAATGAGCGCGATAGATGCGCAACCTGATTGGCGATCTCCTGCTTCAATTGCATGCGCTTATTATGACGGTGATCAATTAAGTGAAAGAGTACTTCAAGTTTTACATAAACGTGGACAGCCTAAAATAGTTCACAATATGATTGGCCCTACCATTGATGGCGTATTGGGTATGGAAGCCCGTACTCGCGCTGATTTAATGGTAAGCGCTGATGATGAGCATGGTGAAGAGCTTGCACAAGCACTAAATGAAGAGTTTAAAGATGCTTGGAGATTATCTAATGCTGATAGAGCTTGTTCTGATGCGTATGCGGCACAATTAAAGGCTGGTTTAGGTTGGGTTGAAGTATCGCGTAACCCTATACCTTTTGGTGCTAAATATCGCGTTAAGTTCGTTCATCGTCGTAATATTTGGTGGGATTGGCATTCTGAGGAAATTGATTTAAGCAATACTCGATGGAAAATACATAAAAAGTGGATGGACTTGGACGAAGCTTATAGCGTTTTTCCTGAGCATAAAGAAATCTTAGAAAATTGCAAAAACGATTGGCAAGACTTTGCAAATACAGAAGATCTAGAGAATGAAGATCCTAGCTTGCATGCTGCTTGGCATAATTATGATAGTTGGGATAGAAAGCAATCAGAATGGATGGATACAGAGCGAGATCGTGTATTGCTTCAAGTGGCAATGTATACCGTTTGGAAACGCGCTCATGTTATTAAGTTGTCTGATGGCCAAGTACTTGAGTATGACAAGGATAACGTTGTTCATGTTGCCGCAGTTCAAGCAGGAAAAGTAAAACTTGAATACGCTGCATTCCCTAAAATGCGTGAAGCGTGGTTTGTTGGTCCTCATCGTATTGTTGATAGATTTTGCCCGACTCCTGATGCTAAAGACCCTTTAGTTGGGTTTATTGGTTATAAAAAAGATAATAGCGGTGAGCCATACGGCTTGATTTCTCGCATGATACCAGCGCAAGACGGTATTAACTCTCGCGTTATTCGCCTTAACTTCTTACTTCAAGCTCGTCGTATTATTGCTGATGATGATGCTACAAATTTAAGCGAAACAAAACTTAAAGAAGAAGTTGAAAAACCTGATGGCTATATTCCGTTAAATCCTGAGCGTAAAAATAAACGCTCGGTATCTGATTCATTCAATGTTCAAAACGATGTAGGTATTGCAGCTCAACAATTTAGCCTTATGCAAAACGATATGAGGCTAATTCAAGACACCGCTGGTGTTTATAACTCAATGCTCGGTCAAGACTCCAATGCTACGTCTGGCGTTGCTATTGCTAACTTGGTAGAGCAGGGAACAACAACACTAGCTGAATTGAATGACAACTTTCATTACTCACGTAACAAAGTAGCCGATTTGCTCTTGGCGTTCATCATTGAAGATATGGCAGGGCGCGATAATGTTGACATAACAGTCAATAAAAAAGACAAGGCTAAGAAAAAAGTTATTCGCATTAATGGCGTTGAAGAAGGTAGTGATAAGCGAAATAACGATGTATCACGTTGGAGAGGTCACATTGCTCTAATGCCAATACAAGCAACACCTACTTATCGCCAACAACAAGCAACATTGTTAACTCAAGCTATGGCTAAATTACCAGAGCAAGCGCAAGCAGCTGTTGTGCCTATGCTTGTTGAGTTAATGGATTTACCGAACAAAGAAGAGTTTCTTTCAACTATTCGCCAAGCAATGAATATCCCTAAAGCTCAGGAAGATATGAGCGAGGAAGAATTAGCAGTTCATCAACAACAGCAGCAAAAAGCTAAGGATATGGAGCAGCTGCAAATGAAAGAAATTAACGCCAAAATCGAAAAAATGGTGCTTGAAAATGACAAGTTGGGTGCTGATATTCAAGCGCTTCAAGCAAGAACTGAAACTGAGCAAGTTAAAGATGACAAGGTTGTCGCTGAAACTGAAAAAATCCTCGTTGAAATTGAGCATAACCGCACTGAAATAGCGGCCATGAAATCAACACTAACCAATAATATTCAAGCGCAACTAGATGCGATACAGGTATAACAATGACTGAAGTTAAACAAATAAAAGATGTTGTTCTTTGTGATGACGAGCAAGCAGTAGTACATATTCGTGAAGTAATGGCTGAGTTCCAGTGTCATAAAGTGGTTATGGCTGCAGTTATTAAAGAAATTGATTGGAAGGCAACCGAGGGTAGGGGGCAATATTTAACTACGATAATCGGGTTACCTGATACTGATATCGAGATACCTTATAAAGTTTACCAAGATTTATATCAACGCTATATGCCGGTCGCTGGCGACTACTTAGTTCTTTATGAAAATGATAATGTTGCCATTATCCCTAAACAGGCTTTTGAAGATGGTTACAGCAAAATTGAATTTGTTAATTTAGGTGATGATGATAGCGAGCTAAGTATTCCTGCAGAACATATGGACCAAGTTACTTCTATTGCCAAAATGTGCCATGAAGTGAATCGCGCTTATTGTGCAGCACTTCGAGAAGATACAAAGCCTTGGGGTGACTTAAACGAAAAGGAACAGGAAGTTATTCTTGGTCGTGTTGCTTTTCATATTCTTTACCCTGACTCAAAGCCAAACGCATCTCATGATAACTGGATGGTTAAAATGCTGAGTGATGGGTGGAAGTATGGCAAAACCCATAATTTCACCGAAAAAACTCACCCAAGCTTAAAGCCATTTCATCACTTACCTACTGAACAGCAAGCTAAAGACCATATATTTCGCTCAATAGTACATCAAGCAATAAAAAATTAAGTATAGGGGAGTAATCCCCTAGCTAGTTAAAACAAAACCGCTTTAGAGCAATCTGAGGCGGTTTTTTTGTGCCTAGCAAAACTGCACAACCTTCGCACTGGCAGCGATACGCCTGAACATAAATTTCGTAACCATACGATAAATGGTCGATGAGGAAAAAACGTGAGTGATAATTTTGATGAAATATTAGCATCTGGTGATGATGAGGCTATTGCAGCAGCATTAGATGAAGCAGAAATATCTGGTGAATTACTTTTTGGTGAAGAAGTCGAAGAAGAGTTACCAGGTGAAGAAGCTAAAACACCAGTAGTTGAAAAAGAAGTAGCTGAAGAAGTAATTGATGATAAAGCATCTGATAAAAATGACGTAGTTGTAGAAGCTGATAAACCAGCTGAAGCAGCACCGGAATCGTCACCGGCTGAAGAAGCAAACCCATCAAACGTTATCGAGCAAGACGGCAAGTATTTTGTTGAAGTCTCAAAAGATAACGCAGATTTAGAATCTAAAAATGGCAAGCACAAATTACCTTATGACCTGTTAGCAGGCGCAAGAGGTGAAACAGCAGAAGTCAGAGCACAGCTTGAAGAGCAGCAAAAGTTAAGTGCTGAATTGCAAAGCGATCTTGATGACACTAAACGTGTTGCTGAACTTCACTCTAAGCAATTAAGTGAAGCGGGATTAGATCCTAAATTACTTCCTGAGCAAATGCTTAAAGACCCTAAGCTAATGGCTCAAGTCAAAGAAGATTATCCGCAAATCGGTGAACTGGTTGAAGCGTTAGCAAGTCAATTGCAAGCGGCACCAGTACAGCAAGCACAAGTGGAAACACCTGTTGATGCTGACCAAGACCCAGTAACAGAAGCTTTTGATCAATCAACTCACCTTAAGAGTTGGAATAAAAGCGACCCTGAACGCTGGAACATGGCAACACTGGTTGATGCACAACTTGCGAAAGACCCATCGTTTGATAATAAAACTCCTTCGGAGCGATTTCTTGAAGTTGAAAAACGTGTAATGAGCGCGTTTGGTGATACTGCTGAAGAAGCACCAGCTGATAAAGTTGAAACTCCAGCAAGTAAATCATTAGTTCAATCTCAAAAAGCTCCTATTCCAAACTCTCCGACAGATATCGGACATCAAGGCTCTGATATGAGCGATAATAGTCAATTACTCGACCAAGATGCAGCTACTATGGCTGCATCTATGGAAGGTATGAGTGATGCGCAAATTGAAGACTTGTTAGAAGGTGCCTCGGATTTTTTATAGGTATACAAAATGACAATCTCTAAAGCTCAGGCGGCTAAAGCCTTTGGCGCTGCCTTTTTCTTACATACTCGTCGTCAAAATACATTTGTAAACATGATGACTGGTGCAGCTCCTAAATCAGCAAAAAAAGATAAAAACCACGGTAAAAATCAAACTGAAAAAGGTGCTCCAATCGTTATGATTAATGATTTGGAAAGCCAAGCCGGTGATACGGTTGAAATGGATTTGTTTCATGATTTAACCGGTCGCCCAACAATGGGTGACAAATTAATTGATGGTCGTACTGAAGATTTAAGTAAAACAGTATTTGAACTATCAATTGATCAAGGCCGTAAGCCTGTAACGTCAGGCGGTAAGATGGAACAAAAGCGTACTAAGCATAACTTGCTTTCTACTGCTAAGGTTTTACTTGGTAATTACTACAACGATCTTCAAGATGAGCGCTGCTTATATCATCTTGCTGGTGCGCGTGGTTCGTTCCAAGGTGATGGCATTATTACACCATTAAGTAACGATGAAGAATTTGGCGAAATTATGGTTAACCCTGTAATGGCTCCAACTTATGATCGTCATTTGTTCGGTGGTGATGCTACTAGTTTTGAAACGATTGATCCTGCTGACATTATGACACTTGATAAAGTGGATGATTTAGCGTTAATCCTTGAAGAACAAGCAAACCCTATCAAACATGTATCGTTTGAAGCCGACCAAATGGCTAATGAGTCACCTTTCTATATTCTTTTCGTTACACCTCGCCAATGGCGTGACATTCGTAAAGATGCTACTGATAAGAAGATTAATGAGCTTCAAGCTGCTGCAATGCGCCGTGGTCAAGGCTTTAATCACTCAGTATTTAAAGGTGATGTGATGATGTGGCGTAATATTTTAATTCGCCAATATCGTAAACCAGTTCGCTTTTATGCCGGTGATACTGTGAATATTTCACAAAACAACAATGCGGCTACTGAATCACAAGTAACGGCTGGTACTGATATTGACCGCGCTATTTTATTAGGTGGTCAATCATTAGCGAATGCTTATGGTGGTTCTGAATCTGGTCATCATTTCTCAATGGTTACTGAAAAAACCGATATGGGCAATAACCGTCAAACGGCAATTGTTTGGATGGACGGCTGTAAAAAAGTTCGCTTCAAAAACAAGTCAGGCCGAATGAATGATTACGGTACCATGGTTATTGATACTGCTGTAACGCTTCAATAATCCTTTTTAAACATCATAAATAGTTAAAGCCACTTTATTGTGGCTTTTTATTTTAAATTTTGGAGTTACTTCAATGAAAAAATTATTTTATCGCGGTGCACACGGCAACTTGTCTCTACATACCATGACTGTTGCGCTATCTGCATTAGCAGCTTCAGGTACCGTTAATCTTGAAGAAGAGTTGCCTATCGGCACTGAAATTGTTGGTATTCGTCACATTACTGAAAATTTAGGTGCTGGTACAGCAATTAAGGTTGAGTTGGTTGATGGGGCTGATGCAAAAACAGAGTTGCTTGCTGTTGCTACAATCTCTGCTGATATTGGCAATAAACCCTTAAAGCCAGTGTACATTAATGATAATGGTCCAAGCGATTTGGTGTTGACGAATACTGGTGGTAGTGATGCTACGGGTGAAGTCACTATTCAGCTTGAATATCGCTTTAAAGGTTATTAATTAGTAAAGCTAACCATTAATTTAATCACTAAAAGCCCGGCATTTGTCCGGGCTTTTTAATGGAGATAGAAAATGTCAAAAATTAATCTTGTATATATTGGAAAGAAGCCTAAAAAGAAAGATACCGTCACAGGTTCTCGTTTAGTGTTTCCTCGTTTTAAAGCAGTATCCGTTGAAAACGATATTGCTCAGCGATTACTTGATTACCCTGAAGTATGGGTGCTTGAAGAAGATGCTGAAAAAGTTATTGCTAAGCAGTTAGCTAAAGAAGAAGCGATTGCAGAACAATTAGCAAAGCAAAAAGAAGCGCAAGCATCTGCTGATCTTGAGTTAAACATGATTGTTGTAGTTAATGAAGAACAGCTTGATATTGCTAAATATAGCTCACGACAATTAGATACGCTTGTTGAGGCTGAAGAGTTAATAATTACAACTAAGAAAAAGCCTGTAGCTGATTACCGTCTTGCTATCCGTGATGCCTTGCGTGAAAAAAACGGCGCTCCTGAGCTAAAAGAGCAGGAATAAGTAAATGGCACAATTAAGTGAGTTATTGCCTTTGTTGCGAGAAAAGTGCTCAGGCATGCTTGAGCAGCAAGCAATTGATCAACTAAAAAAAGCGTATCGAAACTTTTGTCTTGAATCGGGTTACCTTCAGCAAGTAGAAATCGTAGATCGTGAGCTTAATGGTCGTGTTGAGCTGTCACCAAATTATGATCATTTTATACATCAAATTAATGGTGTTGATGATTTAAATGGTGAAGAGCTAACTAAAGGAGTTGATTACAAGGTTAATACGAGTAATGAAATCACGCTCGATAAGCGGTTTAACTCTGTTGAAGTAACTTATTCTATTGTGCCTAAATTACCGATGGAAGATGGTATGGAGGTTAACGACAACCTTTTGAACCGTTGGCCTGACGAAATAGCCGCTGGTGCAGCTTCTTTACTCCGTATTATGCCTGGTCAAATATGGACCGATATCGCATTAAGTAATTTTTACCAACAAGATTTTATTAAAGGGCATCGTGAAGCTTTTAGAGTTCGAGTCGCTGCCAATGATGAAAGACAACTTCAACCTATATCTAAGCGAGACTTTTTCTAATGTCACTCATTACCTCAAACGAAATATTATTACGTGTTAATAATTTATTAAATGATAGTGGTTTTATTCGTTGGCCAAAACAAGAATTACTAGATTATCTAAATGATGGCCAGCGAGCTATTGTGCTTCGACGACCTGATGCTTTTACAAGTGATGTAGATGATTACCAGTGTATTGCTGGCACTAAACAGGCATTGCCTGCAGATGCTTTGCGTTTAATTGATATTCCTCGTAATGCAAGTGGCCGAGCAATTAGAGGGCCATTCGATAGAGCTGTACTTGATGATAACTACCCTGAGTGGTATGCAGGCAACTCCGCTACTCAAGCAGAATTGTTTATCTATGACGAGCGTAACCCGAAGACGTTCTATCTTTACCCTGGTGTAGTGGTGTCTACTGTGCTTACCGTGGTTTATTCGAAAGCACCACCGACAATTTCGATGGTTGATAATGACGCAGATGAATTGATATCACTTGATGATATTTATGTTAACGCAATCATTGAATGGATCATGTATCGCTGCTACATGAAAGATGCTGAATATGCTGCTAACCCTAACAAAAGTATGATGCACCAAAATGCATTTAAGACACAGTTAGGTGAAAAAACACAGACAGATAGCTCGATGGCAGGTGAGTTAGTTAAAGAATAGCAGACACTGTTTTTAGTGTTAGTCACATGAGAATTAAATAAAACCAAGTTATCACTTGGTTTTTTTATGTAAAAAATAAGGGGTAACAATGGTTTTGGTGAAAGTAATTCGCACTTTGTTTGCTTATGTAGTTCTTGGTTTGCTTGTTGGTGTTTGGTTTGTTCCGTTATTGCCTTGGGTAAAAAAGAACGAGTATGCATTTAGGATCTGGTTTTCTATTGATGTAATGATTTGCACAGTTGCTCACGGAACCTACCGAAGAACTATTAGCGGATGGAGTGGGCAGTTTATGGCCTTAAAACCTAATTATAACGTTCAAGCAAGAATAATAGATTGTTTAATAGCTTTGCTTAGTGGTGAGCAAGAGCATTGTAAACGCGCGTATGAATGGGAGTTAGAGCAAGGGCTCGTTGAATAACAATGAAGCATATAACAGCGAGTGAAAACTGGTTGTTCGAGATAAAAGAAGTACGAGCAATGCGCACCAAAAGCTATGGTGCTCCTTATAGTGCAATAGTTAGATTGATCATAGTAAACGGTGAATTAAGTATTGATGGTTTGATGTTCAAGGAGAATGAAGCAGGCACTATCGCGGATATGAGAGAAATTGAAAATTTCATAACTAAAACCCTTGGCTTTAATGAGTATTCCTACGATCGCTATAAAAATGGCGAGAAAACAAAAAAGAAAAAGGTAATAAAATGAACGTAATTTATAATGATTTGTGGGCTGACTTTCCAGTAGGAACTGAAGTTCAAAGTATACCGGGCTGGGCTACTTCTGCTAGTTATTCTAACGACTTATCAGGCATAGTTACTAATGGAAGTGGACTGCTAGATAATGTAGTTCTTAATCCTGTAGTTGTTACATATGACACAGGTTCCGATGACCATTTTGTGCAGATGGCTATTACAAAAATAGTCAACTATCAGGGCTGTGCTGTACGTATTGTTGATGTAGATAACTACATAGGCTATTTCAAGCTAAGTGCTACTAGTGTTCGAGTAGTGCATGTCGTAGCTGGTGTCAGAAATACTATACAAGATATATCAGGATTTACGCATGAGATTGGCGGCGTTGCTGAGTTAAGCGTTGAAGATAATGTATTGAAATTCTTGTGGAACGATGTTCAATACGGAACCGATATGGATGCGACTGGTATGCACGAAGGTGCTACAGGGGCAGGTGCATACCTAAAGAGTGGTGTGGACATTTCTGGAGATATTTCTGTAGGCAACTATTCCACTGATTCTATTACCTTAGACCCTTATCCACAGAACAGAGTGTTCCCTACTTTTGGTGGTGTTTGTCTACTCCCTGTATCTGGTTCTTATCAGAAAGCTGATGCGCCTTCTGTAATAAAAGTTAAGGTAGAAGAGTATGTTAGTAACACCGTCCTTGTAGACTGGACTGTCGTAGATGCAGACCTTTCTGGTGGGGTATTCTCTGGAGAAATTGAAGTCCCTAAAGCCAAATATTGTAGAGTTCTGGTTAGATTCGATGATGATAATTCTATTGTTGCGCAGAGTGGCAAAGTAGGCTTCGGGTTTCTTATTTTGTTGGGCGGTCAGTCTGGTACTGTGCGTTGGACTTCGGAGACTAGCGTGACTACGGTTCCTCACGAAGATACCTGTATTTTCGATGGCGTAGGCTCTTGGGCTTTGCCTACTGATGAGCCTATAATTGATGCGCTCAATGTCATAGCTGCTGAAAATAATTGTTGTGTAGCTGTGTTCAACACCGCTGTAAATAGTTCCGCGATAGCAACCCACCTCCCTTCTGGCGCGAATCACGCAAATACTGTCGCAGCTATTGCCGCAGCAGGGGGGAAAATTAATAACTTTTTTTGGGGGCATGGGGAGTCTGATACATCTCACCCATACAACGCAGCGTACTTCGATAATCTAGGACTACTTAGAGCAGATTTATTGTCTGTTACTGGACAACCTTCTAGCGAAATCCCTATGTTTATTGCGCAGCTTGGTAGGAAAGAAGGCATTACGGGGGATGTATGGAATGTTGTACGACAAGCCCAGACTAACTTCGCAAATGCTAACGCAGATGTACACATAAGTCACCAGACTATTGACCTACCTATGTCGGATACTTTGCACAGAGAGGATGCAGGCAGGTTGCAAGCTATTTTGCGGTTTGCTGATTCCTTTAATAACTTGCAAGGAACCTCTAATAATTCTGGTCGAGGGCCGATACCATTGGGAGCGTCTTTAGAAGGAAATGAAGTTACGATATTTCTCAACCTTAATGGCAGTGCTGGGGTTACATTGCCAGTAGGGTGTGAAGAATGTTTTGGCGTATCTGTTGACGGATTTGATTCTACTATTTCTGTAGAAAGTATCTCTACTGTCGGTAATACTATAACTCTTGTTTTAGACTCCGTTCCTACGGGAGAGGTCGAAATTAATAGTCACACCGCGTCCGACCCAGACCATACTAAGATGCCGAGAGGCGACTTAACTTACGGTGGTGTTGGCGTCGCTGTAGAGCCTTTGTTTGTGGCAATAGAAAGTTCATCTGATTCTACTCTTACCCTGACTGCTACTGGTATTCCTGATGGCTCATATTCTTTCGAGATTTGGGATGCTTCTCAATCGCCTATGATTAGAGTATCTGTAGAAAATATCACTTTCTCTTCTGGCACTGCCGCGCTACAGGTTCCCCTAAATAACGGGACACTTGTTAAGTCTATATGTGATGGAAATAATCCTCCAGTAACAGGAGTGTTATGTTATGGAGTAACACAGTAATGTTTAATCAGTGGAGTGGGTACAACGAATGGAGCCCTGTTAATAGTGGAGCTCTGCCGCAAGGTGTTATTTCAGTAGGGGTTATTGTAGAGCTTGAAAATAGCGTTACGATTCCATTTTTATATTCAGAATCAGATCAGACAGGTTTTGAATATAGATTAAATGGCGGAGCAGCTAACAACTGCGCCAACCCTTTAACTATATTGGGATTGATTGCTGATACTGCTTATCAAGTTGAAGTGAGAGCGATTAATAATGCTGGTGCAAGTGCTTGGTCAGCCGTAATAAACGTTACTACTTCAGAAGCGGAACAAGTTCCCGTGGTGCCGCAAGGCGTTGTAACTATTGGAGTGGTTGTTGAGTCTGACTCTTCAGCTACAGTTCCCTTTAATTACTCTGAATTAGATCAAGAAGGTTTTGAGTATCAAGTTGATAATGGTTCGATAGTTAGTGGTGCTAACCCAATATCGCTCACAGGCTTAACTGCTTCAACGATGTATTCTATTAGAGTTAGAGCTATTAATGCGGCTGGTAATGGTGCTTGGTCTACGCTTGTTGATTTCACTACAAATGATACTTCTGTTTTATTAACTGAAGCTGAGTTTAACGTAAAATATTCGTTCGTATCTCAAAATGGTAATTACAGTGTTTTAGGTCAAGAGCGCACTAAAACAGAAAAAATTAATTTTTATATAAAACGAAATAAGCCATATACATTACCTATTTTGGCTGATGGCATACCGCACGATCTTGCCGCAAGAGGCGTCACTGATGTTGGCGTAGTCATTAAAGGGGTTGAATACAAAGCTTCAGGTGGCTTTATGGAGTTTGGAGAATCAAGCGTAACTTTTATACTTGGTTCAATACCTACTCCACCAAAGAATTCAGTTATTGGTGCGTTAATTATTTACGATGATGATCATCCTTTAGGTGAGCCAATATTCACAGAAAGGACTGAATACAAATTAGCTTTTGAGTTCATTCAACTTTAGCTTTCGCGCAAAACCCTTCCTTTAGAGTACCTACATGACTGCAATATTTTTAAAATCTTTCTCCGGAGAGAGGCCGAAACTCGACCCTAGACATTTGCCTAATGAGGCTGCACAAGTAGCAAAAGGTTGTCATTTTTATCACGGTAACTTATCACCTTTGAAAACACCGTTAGTTAATGGTGAAACAGTATTAAGCAACACGAAGACTATCTTTGAGTATTTAAACGAGCATTGGTTTTCATGGAGTACTGAAGTTGATGCGGTAAATAGTCCAGTAGCTAATGATCCATGGCAACGAGTTTATTTTACTGGTGATGGTTACCCTAAAGTGACAAATAATGCTGTTTTCAGTGGCGCTAATATGCCAGCAGTATCGTATCGCTTAGGTGTTCAAGCACCAGAAATAGCAATCATTGGCGTGGTTACTGAATCAGCGACGGAAGATGTTGATCCGAATGATGATGAAACACGTTATTACACGCATACGTTTGTTACCGAGCAAGGTGAAGAAGGCGCACCTGGTGAGCCTTCAGGAAAAATTGAACTACTCTATCCTGAAGAAGAGGGTACCTTTGTTACGTTATCATTGTCACCACCGAATGTTAACGCATCAAACATTACTCATCGTCGCATTTATAGAACCACTACAGGAGGTGGCATTGCTGATTATTTATTTATTGCTGAAATACCTATTGCTCAAGGAACGTTTGTTGATAATGTTGCCGGTGATGAACTTGGCTCAGCATTAGAAACTTACGACTATGAGTTGCCTCCTGAGGATATGGCAGGATTAGCAAGTATGGCAAATGGTATTTTAACTGGCTTTACGGGTAATACTGTTTGTTTCAGTATGGCGTATTTAGGTTACGCATGGCCTAAAGAATACCAGATGACTACTGAGCATAATATCGTTGCTATGGTGGCTATGGGTAATTCGTTAGCAGTACTAACCGAGGGTTATCCTTGGATATTTGCAGGCAATTCACCAGATGCAATGTCAGGTCAAAAGCTAGAGTCTAACCAAGCGTGTGTAAGCAAGCGTTCTGCGGTAATTGTTAATGGTGCTTTAATTTATGCTAGTCCTGATGGGTTAGTCGCCTTAACAGGTAATGGCGCAATTCCTTTAACGGATAAAATTATAACCCGTGAGCAATGGCAAGCTTTTAAACCTGAAACAATTGAAGCTTATTTTCAAGAAGGTCGCTATTTGGCTTTTTATGGTGCTTCGCATGATAAAGGTTTTATTTTTGATCCTGAAACGGGAGACTTTAGGCATTTTGATACTACGGCTCAATGTGGGTTTAACAGCCTTTTGAGTGATGCGCTTTATCTTAGTAATGATGGCGTAATTAGTCGTTGGGAAGCTTCAAATAGTGTAATGCCTTACGTATGGCGCTCTAAAGAATATCAGTTCTCAGATATCAATATGGGCTGTGCACTAGTTCAGGGTACAGATATTAATTTAGTAGGCCTTAAAATCTTTGTTGATGGTGTCGAAGTGTTAGACAAAGCACCAGGCACATTAACAAAATATGCTTTTCGCTTATCTGATGAACGTGGTGATAATTGGTCGTTTGAGCTCTACGGGAGTGGCGAAGTTGAAAAAGTAATTATTGCTTCTTCTATGAATGAAATAAAGAGGGCGCTAAATGACTCGTAAAAAATCATATTTTAGTGGTGTTCCTCGCGCAACAAAAAGAGATCCTACTCAAGATGCGCTGACTGAGAATATTGAAGTTTTAACCGGGCAACGTGGCGATAAACTTAATAGAGCGTTACTTTATCGTGATTTAGTTAACCTTGATGAACTCAAGCGACTGGCGCTCGTTGCTTCTGCTAAAAAAGGAGCGAATACTGGCACACCTATACTTGGTGTTGGTGTTGAATTACCTCATGCACCTGTTAATTTGCAAAGTGTTGGCGGCTTTACATTTATAGCAATAACATGGAATAGCCCCACCTACGGTGGTCATGCTTACGCTGAAATATGGAGGAGTGATACAAACGCATTTAGCACAGCAACAAGGGTATCAACGGAAGTATCTGACACCTACAGCGATTCAGTAAATATGGGCGCAGCTTACTATTATTGGGTTCGCTTTGTTAACCAAGCTGATGTTGTTGGTCCTATACATAACGCTAATGGCTTATATGTTGAAACGCTCCTATCAGCCGATGCTATTCTCGCAGAAATTGAAGGAAGAATTGAAGGTACTCACCTTGGCGATTTTTTAACAACGGAAATAGGCAGAATACCAACCATAAGCGATGATGTTGATCAGCTATTGCTTGATATGCCGCAATTGTTAATTGATGTGCCGCAACTTATGATTGATGTTCCTCAGTTGATGCTCGATATACCACAGCTATTAGTCGATATAGAAAACCCTTTAGGAGATAGTATTGGCGCAGACTTAGCTAATAATTATTCTACAACTTATGAGGCAGGATTAGCCACAGCTATAGCGATAAACGCTTTAAAAGCAATAATTGAAGACCCTGACGGAACGAGTTTAGGTGCTACATTAGTAAACAATCACTACACTAAGACGAATGCAAACCTTGCTATTTCTGCTGCTATAGCAGAATTAAAGTCTTTTATAGAAAATCCAAACGGCTCTAGCGTTGGCGCTGATCTTGTTACCAATCACTACACTAAAACAAGTGCTGATTTAGCTATTGCCACCGCTATTACAGCTATGAAATCTGCTATAGAAGACCCTGACGGTTCATCGGTTGGTGCTAACCTAGCTAATACCTATTACACCAAAACGAATGCAGATCTAGCCATTGCTGCCGCTATTACTGCGTTAAAATCCGCAATAGAAGATGTTAATGGCTCTAGTGTAGCTGCTGATCTTGTAACTAACCATTACACGAAAGTTAATGCGGATCTTGCTATTGCCACCGCTATCACTGCTATGAAGTCGGCTATTGAAAATCCTAATGGAGATAGTGTTGGCGCTAATCTATCAACTAATTATTACACAAAAGCTAGTGCTGATTTAGCCACAGCTGCAGCAATAACAACACTTAAATCAATAATTGAAAATCCAAATGGCTCTAGTGTTGGGGCTGACTTAGCTACGAATCATTATACAAAAACAGACGCAGACGAGGCGATAGCAACCGCTATAACTAATTTGCAATCCGTTATTGAAGGTGATGGTGGCACCCTTGGTACTCTTAGTGCTGACTTAGCGCTTAACTATTACACTAAAGTTAACGCTGATCTTGCTATTGCGGCAGAAATCACAGCGCTTAAAGCGTTAATTGAAGATCCGAATGGCTCTAGTGTTGGGGCTGATTTGGTGACTAATCACTACACTAAGGCAAATTCTGACTTAGCGACCGCTGCCGCTATAACTGCTTTAAAAACATTAATCGAAGACCCTAACGGATCGAGTGTCGCTGCTGATTTAAACACTAATCACTATACGAAAACTGCGGCTGATCTTGCTATATCGTCGGCTATTACTATATTAAAAGCAGCAATTGAAAATCCGAATGGTTCAAGTGTTGGTGCTACATTATTTTCTGATTACCGCACTGAAACCGATACAGATACAGCGATATCCACAGCAATAAACGCTTTACAGTCTCTGATAGAAGATCCTGATGGCTCATCGATTGGCGCTGCTTTAGTAACAGATTATCGCACTAAAACCGATACTGACACCGCAATAGCAACCGCAAGCAGCACATTACAAGCGTTAATTGAAGACGCTAATGGAAATAGTGTGGGTGCATCACTGCAAACGCTAAGCGAAACTGTGGCTAATAACAGTGGTGATTTTTCAGCAATGTGGGGCGTAAAAACTACCGTTGCAGAAATCACAGCTTCATTCGGTTTACTTAATGATGGTGATGATCCTATCTTTGCTATCAAAGGTGCTAAATTTGCCGTCATAACAGAGCAAGACCCAACTGTTCTTACTCCTGTTTTTTCTGTTGTTGATGGTAAAACTGTAATGAAAAGCGCGTTAATTGATGATGCGCATATACAATCACTTGTTACCGATGATTTATTGTCGAATCGTATAGTCGTTGGCTCTGAACTTAATACGCCATCGATTAACTACAACAAAACTACTGGTGTTAGAAGTCATAATTTCTCACTAGATCCTAGCGGCAATATGGTTGCTAAAAGCGCTGTGTTAGAGTCAGTTACTATCAAGGACTCAAGCGGCAATGTGGTTATGTCCTCTACTGGCGCTGTTCCATATTCAAAATTAACCGGAGCACCTACGTTAGGCGCTTTAGCTGCATTAAACTCATTAGGGTATAACGCCCTGACAGGTAAGCCGACTCTTGGAGCTTTAGCAGCTCTGAATAGTGTTAGTTATGATTCAGTCACAGGAAAACCAACTCTAGGGCTGTTCGCAGGGTTAAATAAAATACTTTCAACGAATATAACGACATATATAGAAGCAGGTGCAATTGGAAGTGCTCAAATTGATCAGGCTTATATCGATACGTTGTTTGGTAAAGATGCTACGTTCTTAGGTACTGTTCACGCCAAAGAAATGGAAGGTGATGTTACTGATGTCAAAATAAAAAATAGTCTTGTAATGGATGGGTTTATTACACGCGGAGTGTGGCATACTCTTGCAACGTTTACCGTTTCCGGAATGCCGTTTGCCCGGACGTTTAAAGTTGATGGCGGTATCCATATCTATGGTGATGAGGATGAATTCGCTAACAACAACTGGTCTTGGTATCGTGTTACAAAAAATAACGTAGAAATTTATAGCTCTTTGGCTGGCGGACTTACCAGCCCTGTTGTTGACTATCTTGCATCTAGAACATCAGGAAATGACGTATACAGAATTCAAGCAGGCGTATCTAGCGCAGAGGCTAGCTTTCAAGGGGGCGCTGTTGGCAACTTAATAGTTAAGGCGCAAAAAATAGCTGTCAGTTGCTTTAAAGAAGGCGGTACTATTTCCTAGTCAAACACCCCAAAAAAGCGTATTATTTCCCCATTATGGAAAACTTCTCTTTGGTAAAAGTGAAGTGGTCAGAACATCGAGAAAGGTTAAAGCCCTTTATTGATGAAATAGGCTTAAAAGCTGACGACCCCCAACTTTATACCAACATCGACAAAGCCTGCTCAAATGAGTGGGCTTTTTTGTTTCTAGCGGATGAAGGTTTTACTGTCTTACGTCCTCGCGCAAAAAACAACATTAACTATATCGAAATAAGCGTCGCCTACTGTTCAAGTGGTGATGTAACTAGTCATTTTGTGCCTTTAGTTTACGCTATAGCTAAAAAAACAGATGCACAATTCATTGAGTTCTTAACTGTTAGAAAAGGTGTTCGCAAAATAGCCAAGCGAGCTGGACTGACTTATCACGGACAACATCAACATCTCGCCATCTGGCGGTATTATCTTTAAGGGCCAGTATGAGTAAATCAAATGAAGTAGAAGAAACAGAGTACGAAAAAGAACTCGCTAAAATTTACGGTGAACAATGGGATTACTATGAGAAAAATATTATCCCTGTTGAAAACCAAGTTATAGATGAGGCAAAAGCTAGTAATGATGAATCTGTTTATCAAGAGATTAGCGACAATACTAACTTAGGTTATCAAAAGTCATTTAGCGAAGCAGGAAAACAAACACTTGAAAGTTTAGCTTCTCAAGGTGTTGACCCAAGCTCAGGCAAAGCTAAGGCCACTATTAGCTCACTTGCCGATATTGAAGCCTCTGTTAAAGCTGATGCAACAAGTCGTTCTGAAATTGCAGGGCAAGAGCGTCACATTGATAAAATGAGTAATGTTGTAGCTATGGGGCAAGGTGAATCACAAGAAGCAGTTGCGTCGTTAAATGATATTGCCGTTAGTTCTCAGCGTAAAGCTGTGAGTGATGCCTCTATTTCTTCTCAAAATAAAGCGAACGTACATTCTGCTGTAGGAGCTATTGGCGGCGCTTTCACAAGCAATAGCTTAAGCAATGCAGCAAAAAATTCTAAAGCTGCGGCAGATAGTGCTAACTATCTTGACTCTAATGGCGATTGGATAGGACTTTAATCATGAGTAATGAATACTTATCAAACATCAATACTAATGCCGTAGGCGAAGTTTCATTAGATACAGGAAACAACCTTGATGAGAGTAGCGTAGTTGCTAATCAACCCACACAAATTCGCACTGAAAGTTATCAAGATACGATGGCTGATTTAACAAGGGCGCAATGGGAAGACTTTAAAACTCGTTATTTGCCTGCTCAAAATGACTTGCTTGCATTGGCCAATAATGACCAGTTACTCACTGAGCAGCTTGATAGAAATAAAGTCAATGTTGAAAAGTCTTTCTCTTTGGCTGACCAAGGCGAGTCAATGCGCATGGGGCGATTTGGGCTTACCCCTGAAGATTCAACTCAAAGCAAAAACAATAAAGGCTTATTGAAAAGTTTAACGACTGCTTCAGTTAATAATGAAACAAGAACCGCAGTAGATGATTTGCAAAACAAAATCATTACTGGACAGGGTGGGGCACCTCAAACGCTTGCTGATATAGGAGGTAAAGGCTAATGAGTTATAGCATTATGGATATAGGGCGAAGCACTAAAGCCCAATCAAAACAGTCACTAAAAACCTTGGCTGATATGGAGCAAAACCGAGAAATAGCCAACGATCAAATTGACTCACAAAAAAAACAAAGTCAAATGAGTGGAGTTGCTACTGGTGCTACGATGGGCTTTATGATTGGCGGACCTGTTGGCGCTGGAATTGGCGGTGCTATTGGTTTACTTGGCGGTTCACTTTAGGAGGTTATTATGGGTAGAGCACTATTAGAAGGTTTTCAAAGTGGCTTCAGTATGATGGAACGACACAATGCACGTATTGGCCGTGAAGAGCGACAAGAAAAACTTGATAAAATAAACGAGTCTAGCTATCAAGATAGTCAAACTAGGCTTGCTGATATGGATCAGCAAAAATCTGAACAATATCAAGATACAGTTGATTACCGCAATAAGACAGCCGATAACACTGCTAAATATCGCCAACAAACGACAGAGGCAACGGCAAAGTATCGTGAGCAACAAAATACCAAAGCAGCTGAACATCGACAATGGCAAGTAAATCAAGCTGAAGAACAAAAACAGTGGGGGCTTATTGCTCCACAAATGCAAAATATTCATCAAGAATACTTTAAAACAGGCAAGCTACCAGAACAAGCAGCGAAATTCTTTGAAGAAAACCCTCAGTACAACGATTATAACCCTGACAGTTATAAAAACCCTGAGTATAGAAAAGCAGTAAAAATGCTTCGCAATAAGACTCATGAGATTTTTAAAAGCAAAAAACTTCATGAGTTTAAAAATCCTGAGTACATCAAGCTATTTGATCAAGCATTCCAGTCAAAAATAAAACAAGGTATTGGCGAGGTTGATTTAGTTCGTAATGCTACGGTTGTTGATAAAGAAGTTGCTCAACTCATCCCTACTCGTAACGGTAAAGTATCTATTGGCTTAAAAGTTACCTATCAAGACAATAATGGGAAAACGTATACCGAAATTCAGCCTATGACTAAAGGTCGAACTAGCGACCAAGAAGATCCTGTTAACGAATTGGAGTTAAAAGAGCTTTTATCTACTATTGAAGTTCGCAGCAACATGGCTGATATGGCAGAAAATGGAGAGCATTACCTTAATCGTAGTGGCAATACACTTAAAGCTATGGGCTTTGGTGGTGCTAAGGATAAGAAAGCCTATCGAAAAGAAGTTAACGCCATTAAAAAAGAACTGCGAAAAGCTGAATCTGAGGCGAATGAAAAAATGCTAGAAGGTGACGAACGCACTAAATTCTTAAAACCTTTTAATGATGCTTTGACTGAAATTGATAATGCTTACGGTGTTAAAAGTGAAAAAGCTCCTGAGCCTACAGCAAGCACCGCAAATTATAAAAGCACTGTTGAAGGGCAAGATGTTAACGGTGTTGTCGCTAAGTTTATGAGTGCAAATAAAGGCATGACAGAACAACAAGCCATTGCTGCAGCAACTAATCAAGGTTACTTAACCAATGACGAATAAAATTATAGATCCGTTTACTAATGAAGAATTTGAATTCATTGATCCGTTTGCCACTAAAGAAGATAAAGGCGGCATGGGTGCGGCTTTTGGTGCAGGCGTTGATAAGGTGCAAGAGCTTGGTTATCGCGCTTTAAAGGGGTTTGCTGATGTAGGTAATGATGGTGATGGCTTTATTGAAAAAGATGGCGCGTTAGCTGAATTTGCTCAGGAAGGTATTGATAGAAATATTGAAGAGCAAAAAGCATATGAGCCTACAGTAAAATCATACAAAGACGTTGATTCCATCTCTGATGCTGGTAATTATGTAGGTGAATTAGTTGCTGGTTCTATTCCTTACATGGGCGCAGCTGTAACAGGTGTTGGTGCTGCTGGTATGGCTAGTGGTTTATCCCAAGAAGCATATGAAGCGCAGCCAGAAGATGAAAAAAGCGAGTTAAAAGCTATTACTTCTGGTGTTGGCCAAATGGCGCTTGAACGTTTAGGTATCAAGGGCTCACTTGGTCAAATTGGCAAAGATATTATGAAAGATGGTGTTATGGCTACAGCCAAGCGCTATCAAAAAGGGGAATTTGTTGATGCAATCAAAAACCCGAAAAGCGCACTAGAATTTTCCAAACGTGTATTAAAAGGCTCTACATGGGAAGGTGTTACGGAGTCAGGGCAAGAAGCGTTAGCGCAATGGGGTGCAGGTAAAGATATTACGGAAATTAGTGGTTTAGACGAAGCTTTTGTTGGTGGTTTTGTTGTTGGTAGTGTTATCCGTACATCAACCGAAGGTGCGCAAAAAGTATTGTCATGGCAAGAAAAATCAGCACCTATCGCTAAAAACGGTATTGATGAATTAGTGAAGCAAGGTGCTACCCAAGAAGAAGCTATTGAACAAATGCGAGGTCAATTAATTACCTCTGCAATGAAGCAAGGTTTATCAGAAGGGGAAGCAGCTGCAGCCGCAGCACGAACCATAAAAACTGAATACGGCATTGATCATGAAATATTTCAACCGATAGCAGATGCTTTATCACAAGCAGAACAATTAAAGGTAATGGAAAAAAATGATCCAGCGTTCTTTGAGCAATTAAATAAGCAGAGCGATACTTCTGTAAATTATGATGTGCCAACTATAGCAAGAAAAGCAGGGTTAGATAGTGATCTTGAAGCAGGTAAATATGGCGATATGTTAACGAGCCCTGTACAAGACGCATTAAAAAACCAATCTGAATATAAAAACCCTACAGTTGATGAGCGTGTTGCCGCAGCTCCGTTAGATAAATCGCCTACTCCAATGGATAGATTTTTACCAAAAAGTTTTGAGCATGAAGGTGATGTGCTACCTGTTAGTGATAAGCAAGACGTACCAGGTGTTACGGATGAATCTTTTATTGATGGTGAAGTAGAGCCTAAACCTAAAGCTTTAGATAAGCCAATTGTTGATCCGTTTAAAATTAAAGATAAAAACATAATTTTTGCTGAAGATGAGTTGGCTAAACAAAGAATTAATGTAAAGGCTGATGGTAAGCCATTTAAAAACGAACGTTTACTTAAGTTATCAAAAGGCTATAAAACAGCTATTGCTCAAGATAAAGCTGTTGAAATAATTAATCATGAGCAAGGTGTTGCTTGGCGACTTAAAGATGAAGCAATTGAGCCGGAAGTAAATGATATTACTAAACAGGAAGAAAATTTACTATTACCTGAAAATACTTCGGCTTCAGAGAAACAGGTAGATCCTGTAAGTAACACTGTTGAACCTGATATTCCTTTACTCGAAGCAATAACAGACAAAACACCAGAACCAACGGCCTCACAAGAGGCCGTTGTTGCATCTGAGCCTAAAACAATCGATGTTAACGACACTAATGCCGCAAACATAGAGAAAGCACCTGATTTATTAGCAGAAAAAACCATTGACGAATTAGCCAATGAAGCAGCGACTTCGCCTTTAAATGATTTGCCTGAGCCGACTCAAGCGCAAAAAGAAGCGAACAATTATCGTTTGGGTCGAATTGAACACAGCGGCATTAAAATGGGGATAGAGAACCCTGCTGGCTCAAGTCGCTCAGGCGTTGATGATAATGGCAAGGCTTGGTCTAACAAAATCAATCACCATTATGGCGACATTACCGGCACAAAAGGTGCTGATGGTGATGCTATTGATGTTTTTGTTAATCCCGAGACTACTAGCTCAAAGCATGCGTTTATTGTCAATCAAGTAAATCCCAGTAATCGAAAATTTGACGAGCATAAAGTGATGTTCGGCTTTAATAGTACAGCTGATGCTAGTCTGGCTTATTTTTCTAACTATGATAAATCATGGCGCAGTCATGGGCATGAAATCGTTAGGGCAACAACTGAGGACTTTAAAACGTGGTTAAAAGAAGGTGATACTACCAAGCCTTACCCTGTTCCTAGTCATCAACTTAGCACGATGAAGGTTAGTGAAAATAAGCGTGATAGCGAACAATCCACAGAAAGTGTGGATAAGTCGGTAGCAAAATCTTTACATGATAAATTATCTAAAGCCAAAACCCTCGATGAAGTTGAACAGCTTAGTAAGCAAATTACTCAGGCCGACAGAGATAATTTATTAACGGACCGCGAGGCGAGTTCTCTTGATAACAGCGCAGTGTTAATGCGCAAAAACTTAGGCTTAGTTCCTGAATGGCAGAAAAAACAACCTAAGGCTAAAGCTGAAAAAATTGATGATTTTGGTGAAGTACTTCAAGGTGCCAATAAGCACAATTATACGTTTAACGAAAAATTAAATGATGATGTTGATGTTAAAGCGGTCCCTTTAAGTAAGTCTTTCCCTCAGCCTGATTATGAAAAGTTAGCCGGTGAAGGTGCAGACCCAAGATCATTAGCATTTATGGCTCAACTACGTGGTGAGATCAAACCTAAACCTCGTCAAGCAGGCAAAGTTGAACGGTGGTCACATCAAGTAAGTGAGGCTAGGCATAATGCTAAAAAATTATTGGAAATGGGTGAGGGTGGCTCAGATGTAATGATTGCTTCTCTTCAAAAGAGTGAGAAAGGCCATGGTAGTTACCTTAAGTATCTGCCGCTTATATTGGATATTGCCAAAGAAATACCAGCTAAAAACATCAAAGAACTTGGTAAATTCAAGTTAACTCACTCTTTTTATAACTTATATCATGGTGAAAAAGACGTTCATAAATGGGTAGTAACTAACACTGAAGGTAAGGGTGGCTTTGGTGGTATGGGTAATATGACCCACTTCGACACTTCAAAAGAGGCCGTTGCTCATATAAAGTCACAAGTTACAGATGAAAGTATCGTTAACGGTAAGAAGTTAGCAAAATTTGATATTTGGAGTGAACGTGGCAACCGTGATGTTGTTTTCTTAGGGAAAAAAGTTGGTACCGGTAAGTTTATCGAATTAAAACAATTCCCAACCGCAAGAGAGGCAAGGCAGTACATCAACGAAAACAATGCTGAGTTGGTTGCTTTACTAAAAGACAAAAAGAAAATTAAAGCTCATCGAAGAAAAGATAACAATCCTCGTATTGGTGATGATCATCGTAAGGGTGTTAATGCTGACGCTGAAATGTTTGATAAAGCTTTTGGTTTTAGAGGTGTGCAATTTGGCAATTGGGTTGAAGGGCATAAACGTCAAGATGATTTAAACTTTGCTTATGATGGCCTAATGGATTTAGCTAGTGTTATTGGCGTACCGCCTAAAGCATTGTCATTGAATGGTGAATTAGGTTTAGCCTTTGGCGCTCGCGGAAAAGGTGGGGATAATGCTGCTATGGCTCATTATGAGTCAGGTTCAGTTGTTATTAACTTAACTAAAAAAATGGGCGCTGGCAGTTTGGCTCATGAATGGTGGCATGCATTAGATAATTACTTCTCAAAAATGGATAGTTCTAAGCTAGGAAATGTGAATAAAAGCTTTATCACTGAAGGTGGACGACAATTAGGCGTTAGAAAAGATGGTATTCATCAACGTGCAGTTCCAGAAGATTTTGGAGTTCGCCAAGAAGTCTATGAAGCTTTTACAGCATTAACTAAAGCTATTAAGACTGAAACTAAACTAGCTGATCGGTCAGCTGAATTAGATAAACTTCGTGGTAAAGACTATTGGGGAACTGTTATTGAAATGACAGCTCGCTCATTTGAACGTTACGTTATTGATAAGCTGGCGTTAAAAGGCTTTGAAAGTGACTACTTGGCAAATATTGTCAAAGAGTCATCAACCGAAGCAAGCAAAGAAATCTCTGATTACCCTTACCCTTTAGCAGCTGAAATGGATGCTGTAAACAAAGCTTACGACAGTATTTTTGATATATTACAAACTAAAGAAACTGATAAAGGCGTTGCTTTATTCTCTGCAGACACATCAATTAAAACTCCTTTTAACAAAGTTACTTTAAAAGAAGCACAAAACATTGTTAATGAATTTCAACAAGAGTATAACGGTAATATACCGTTGAAATTTAGAGTTGTTGAAAAGCAAGAGCATTTGTATGGACCAGAAAACACCATTGAAAAAATCGGACTTATCAAAGGATCCTACCATCCAAAATCAGGAATATTTGGAATTACCTCGAGTAATATGCAAAATCGGGCTGATGGACAAGCCACTTTGCGACACGAAATCCTCGGACACTACGGTCTTAACACGTTTAAAGCAGAAGATAAAAAGGCTATTCTCCAAAGGATAATCAACAGTAAAAAACATTCATCTTTAAAAGTTGCATGGGCGCATGTTGACGAAAACTATCCTGAAGTGGATGCAATGGGTAAGGCTGAAGAAGTCTTTGCTATGTTGGCAGAAAAACCACCTGTTAAGACTAGCTTTTGGGGTGGGCTCGTTACCTTAATCCGTAAAGCTCTACGCGCTGTTGGTATTGGCAAAGGCTCAATATCTAAAGCTGAAATTGAAAGTTACATTCAAGATATTGCTAAAAGCATTAAATCTGGTGAAGCAAAGCAGCAAATATTCCCTAACTCAGATCAAGAGCAATTTCGTAGAGAAAATTCACAAACAAACATACAGGATGAATCTCGTAAAGATGCGGTAATTCGTGTTATGCAAGATAAGTTCAGACGCTTAAAGCTTATTCAGCGTAAATTATCGGTTAATGATAGTAATGACGCTTATCAAGCTGAAGAAGCATTTCACGGTAAAGTAGGTGAAGATTTACGAGCGTTGGAAACTAAGCATACTGATAAAATAGCTAACACCATGGCTAAGCACAACTTGTCTCAAGATGAAGTTGATCTTTACTTGATTGCTAAACACGCTCAAGAGCGTAATGCTTACATTGATACAATTAACCCTGAATTAAATGGTGCTGGCTCTGGCATGTCTAATGAAACAGCTCAAGCTATTTTAGATAAATCCATTGTTGAAAATAAACGCCTTGCCTTAGAAGAAGTGGCTAATCATATTTATGCCATGCTCAAGCAAAATCGTGAAACAATGGCTGAGTTCGGTTTAGAGGCGCAAGATGCTATTGATACTTGGCAACAACAGTATCAATTTTATGTTCCCCTAAAAGGCTATGCCGTTGAAGATGGCTCAACTGATAGTAAAGGTAAAAAGTTCGGTACCGGAAAAGGTTTTAATATTAAAGGCCGTGAAACTATAAAAGCTATGGGTAGGCGTTCTTTAGCTGAGTCGCCTTTGCTTCATACTATTTCAGATACAACACAAGCGGTTATTCGTGCACGTAAAAATGAAGTAGGTAACACTTTTCTTAAACTAGTTAAGGATAATCCTGATCCTGAATTGTGGGAAGTATTCACAGCTGAAAATCCAGACACTAAACGTGGTGAAGTTACTGTTGATGGAGTGACAAGTATTGGCATAGTAAATATGACTGCATTTGAAATGAAATCAGGTGAAGAATATTTCAAGACAAAAATAGGTGGTGTTGAGCAATTCATCAAAATTAAAGATCCTTTACTTGCCCGGGCAATGGGTAACTTGGGCGTTGATGAAAGCAATATGCTCACCCAAAACTTAGGTAAGGTTACGCGCTTATTGTCTGCGCTTGTTACTACTTGGAACCCTGAGTTCATGCTAACTAACTTTACGCGTGACGTTCAAGCAGCTGTAGCAAATGTACTAGCTGAAACTCAAGTTAAAGATGGCAAGGCAATTAATACTAATGGCCTAGCCAAGAAGATGATCAAGTCATTACCTAAAGCTATGACAGTACTCAAACATGGTTTTAGAGATAATAATTTTGATGATGCAGAATGGGGCCCTTATTTAAAAGAATTTTTAGAGTCAGGCGCTAAAACCGGATGGGTAAATCAAAAAGATATTGAAGGTTTAGCTAATGAATTAAAAGGCTCAATCTCTCGCGCAAGCAACACAAAAACAGGCAAAGCTAAACGTGCCGGTAAAGCTATTGCGGATTTTGTTAGTGATTATAATGATATTGTTGAAAACGCCTCTCGTTTCAGTGTTTATTACCATGCAAGAAAACAGGGTGTTCCTGTTAAAAAAGCAAGCAGCCTAGCTAAAAACTTAACGATTAACTTTAACCGTAAAGGTGAAATAGGTAATACGCTAAACGCTTTGTTTATGTTTGCCAATGCGAGCGTTCAAGGTACTGCTAATATGTTACGAGCGCTTGCTACACCAAAAGATCGTAGTAAATCGATGTGGAACCCTCAGTTTTATAACCTCTCACAAAAATTAGCGATCGGCTCTATTGGCGCAACAGTATTAATGGCTAATGCAATGCGTGAGCTTGGTGGTGATGATGAAGATGGTGTACCGTTTTACGATAAGGTCCCTGACTTTGTGAAAGCTACTAACTTTATCGTTATGACAGGTGGTAAAGACTATGTGGCTATCCCAATGCCATACGGTTATAACGTACTTGGTGCTGTTGGCCATGCAATTGATGGTGCTATTCAAGGTAAGTCAATCGGTAAACAATCAGCAAACTTATTGATGTCATCTGTAAGTGCGTTTTCTCCTATTGGTACGCAAGAGTCTGAAAGTGTTGAAAAAGCCGCTATAAGAACATTATCACCAACGGTATTAAAGCCATTCGCTGAAATGGCAACGAATGAAAACTTCTTTGGTGGGAATATTTATCCTGAGCAGCGCGGTTATGGTGCAGAGAAATCTGATTCGCATTTAGGTAGTAAATACACTTGGGAGTGGACTAAAAATTTCACCACTTGGCTAAATGATGCCACTGGTGGAAGTGAATTCAGAGCAGGTAAAATTGACATAGCACCACAAACAATTGATCACCTGGTTAAGTTTATGGGTGGCGGTGTTCTTCAGTTCGGTATTCGCTGGCAAAATCTTGCAAGTAAATCTATTGAAGGAAAAGAAGTTGTTACGAATGACATTCCTTTTTTAAGGCGTTTCTCTAAACAAGTAAACCCTAAAGCAACAATCGGTGAGTTTTATGAGGTTAAAGATACATTAAATAAATACCAAGCTGACTTTAAGTCATTGCATGGTAAAGATCGCAGTGAATACCGTAAAGAATTCAACAACCATTTATTGTTACACAGTTATTCAATTAGTATCGAAAAAGCATTAAAAAACCTGAATAAGCAAAAGCGCTCAATTGAAGCTAGTCGATTAAATAAAAAAGCAAAAGAAGAAAGAATCAGGATAGTTGAGGATAAAAAAATTGAATTGGCGTTAAGGTTTTCTGCAAGGAAAAATAAGCTAGGGTTGAGTAACTTGAATTAAGATCTGTCTCTTATACACATCTCCGAGCCCACGAGACGTAGAGGAATCTCGT
>CAJXUT010000003.1 GCA_913061365.1 uncultured Colwellia sp. | reverse complement strand
TGGGCTCGGAGATGTGTATAAGAGACAGGTTTTATTTTTTTGATGTGTAGATTGTTTCCATTCAATATTTTTATGATAGGCATCTTCATCAATATAAACAGGTGTATTTCCGTTCTCATCAATAAGATAAAACTCAATATAAATATTTAATTCTGGAAGAAAGAAATTAGGACGATATACTTTGCCTTCAGTCGTTTTAACATCATAGACATATTTCGGCTTGTATTGGTACTCTATTCCATGACTGAATAAGCTATTAGCAATATAAAGCTCACCGAAATTATTCAACTGCTCATCTTTAAAGCTTCGAATATCATTATCATTAAAATACTGATACCCCTCACCTAAGCTTATAAAATCAAAAGCGCTACGTTCAACATAGTAATAGTGGCTTAAATACTCAACAACTAACGCTCGATATTCAGCAACTTCATTAAGACATTTTACAAAATGTTGTTGTACCCAAGAATATTTTGTTTTTTCATCTTCTGCTAAAATAGATAAAGTAGGTTTATTGCCTTCAACTTGGGCGATAATATTTAACCCTAAACTATGAAAAGTCGTGGCACTAATTTTATCAGTTGCGAGCTTATCTCTAATTCTTTCATCCATTTCATCTGCAGCTTTGCGTCCATAAGCTAATAATAAAATATCATTATTTTGCGCTTGCCCACTATTGAGAAGATACCCTGCTCTGCCAACCATAACACTGGTTTTCCCCGTTCCTGCTCCAGCTAACAACAAGTTATTGTCATTATCTATAATACAGGCTCGACGTTGATATTCAGTTAGCGGGTTTGATTCTACTTCATCAAAAAAGGTTTGATAACGCTGTAATTGCTTAGTAATAAAGTTCTCTCGCAAGTTTTCTACTTCCTCACTACTCCAACGTTGATGAAGTGACAATAATTGTAGTTTTTCAGTAAGCTTTATCCATGTTTCATCTCTTTTGCCCCATTTGGCTAAGTTCACCCAAGGGAACCAACGCTTAGCTTCTTGCTTTACTGCTATGTGAATTTTCTCAATAGATGATTGACGTAAGTATTGATTCGTTGTGATTTTTTTTATCGTTGATAATAATGTTTCTACACGTTGAATATTGACAGATGCCCACAAACGCTCACAGTTTTCTTTTTGTTGTCGCTTCGCACTATAAGCAAGCATTGTAAAAACATAGTTTTGTTCGACTGTTTTAAAAGTAAGTATTTGCCCAAAAAAGCTTAAATGAAATAATGGAGGCACAATTAGCTCTTCCCATTTCAGCTGAATCACTCTATTTTCAACTTCAATGATTACTTCACTTTCATTAATTTTTATTTCAGTGGCAACACCAATGAATCGACAGAAAAAGCTGGTAGAAATAGATTCCATTTACTAGAAAACCCAAGTATAAAAAAGACCAATACAGTATTTTCTATTTTACCGCTAAAAGTCTCTTTGTGAGTACTTTATTTTCACATTGAATCGATAGGCTGTTATGAGTAACATATTAAAATTCTTAACAATAAAAAGATTACATTAGCCTAAAATGCACACAGATAAAATATTAGATAGTAAAGAGACTTAAAAATATATGGAATTTTATTTAGCAATTTTTATCTTTGCAGCATCAACAACCATGACGCCTGGCCCCAATAATATAATGATTATGACGTCAGGCCTTAATTATGGTGTTAAAAAGAGTATTCCCCACTTATTAGGCATTTGTTTTGGGTTTCCTGCCATGGTACTTATGGTTGGTTTAGGCTTTAGTGTTGTATTTGAAACGTACCCTATATTTCACGAGATAATTAAAGTCTTAGGTGTTGTCTATCTATTATATTTATCTTGGTTAATTGCATCATCTACACCGACATCACTAGAGACCAAAAATGCTAAACCATTAAGCTTCACTCAGGCAGCATTATTTCAATGGGTAAATCCTAAAGCATGGGTAATGGCAACAGGTGCCGTTTCAGCTTACACATCTATTGCTTCTGATTTAATGCCACAAGTTTTCATTATTTCGGTGATATTTTTTATTGTCGCCTTTCCTTGTGTTGGCATTTGGTTACTTTTTGGCAGAGGAATTAAAAAATATCTCAATACCCCAAAGCATCAAAAAATGTTTAATTTATCTATGGCAGCACTTTTGATCGCTTCTGTTTTCCCTGTACTAAAAGAATTAGTAATAGGATATATCGCTTAGGGTAATTGGCTCATTCCCTTTTGACTCTTCTCTCTGCTAAAAAATTAATTTCTCCTTGCTGTGTATATAAACTTAATCACTTTATAACAAAAGAGTATCAACTTTTTCTTTACTACAACTAAAACCTATTGACGGTCGGTTTTAGCTATTATATATTAAACCTATTGACAGTCGGTTTTAGTACGAGGATATATAAATGCAAATTGGGGAATTGGAAAAGTTAGTATTGCAATATTTATGGAAGCACGACTGTGCAGACGTTAAAGCAGTATTTACTCACTTTGAAAAAATCAGAGGGGGTAGCTTAAATACTTATCAAAGCACCTTAGATCGACTTTACAAGAAAGAATTATTATCTCGCCATAAAGTTGGTAATGCTTTTCAATACTATCCTAAAGTAGAAAGGCAGGACCTTATTGGTCAACTTATTCAATCTGTTACAAGTGACTTTATCTCAGATGAAGAAAATAGTTTAATCGCAGCATTTTCTTCCATGTCAAAAGATTGCAATGAAGAGCAACTCAATAGGTTAGAAGCATTAATTGAAGTTCAACGTGAAAAATTATCACAAGGCAAGTAACAGATGATTGAAGGCACATTGGCTATTGTATTGAACACCCTAACAATCATAATAATTACGTTTGTTATTGCTAATGTAGCTGTTTCAATAGTCGCATCATTAATGACACAATCTTTTTTAACCATACAAGTACAATCTCGAAAAGTTGCATTATGGTTATTGATTACAATGCCTTGGTTAACAAGTATTGGTGTTGCGCTATTCTTCCTCAATGGCTACCTATCATCTAAGGCATTTGAGGCGGAAACAGAGTTTGCACATTGGCACCACATGGCTGTATTTAGCTGGTCAACTTGGCACGGAGCAACCCTAATCATAGCGTTAGTGTTTAGTTGCTTTATTCTAGGAAAAAAGTTTGTTCAATTGAAGCAGCATCACCATAACTTAAAATCCTTAACGCATTTTGCAAAACCTTTAACCGATAATGTTTTTGAAATTGATATGCCTAAAGCAAGTGCCTTTACTGCAGGCTTTATCCATAAAAAATGCTATGTAACCTCTGGCATGTTAAAAGAAATGACAGAAGCTGAAGTTGAAGTTGTTTTAGCACATGAAAAAGCACATGCAAAAAATAACGATCCATTAAAGAAATGGCTCTTTAGCTTATTTGCTGCTTTTTTCATTCCATCATTAGCAACGCGTTTAAAGCTTCATATGACACTTGCAATGGAACAAGCAGCTGATAATGCCGTTGTTAACGATAAGCTAACGCCCACATTTGTTGCTATCACATTGGTTAGAGTGGCTCGCTTAAATGCTTTATATTCACCAATAAAAAGTAATGAACTCGTTGCCAGTTTTGGTGCTGATGTATTGGATCAACGTATTTATTTTTTACTAGGACAACTTACCTTAAAGCCCGTTAATAAGTGGATGACGCTTATTTTAGTCATATTCATTTTAGCGGCTTCTATGTCTTCTATTGATGGATTACACCATTTCGTAGAGATCGTATTTAGCCATTAGTCTATTAACTATTTTTTTCACTTTAAAACCGAGAGCTGATCGGTTTATCGAACTATTTCAAGTTTATTAATATAAGGAGGAGGTAAAATGCCGACTCAACAAAAGCAGGCTAGTAATAAGTTTGCACGGATAAAAAAACTCATTGCAGCTAGCTTATCTGTGGTCTCTTTAGCCGCGTTTGCACAGCAAACAGTGACATTAAATGATGCTATTGTTTATTCACTTAAGCAACACCCAGACTTAAAGTCTTTCGTTTATATGAAAGAGGCTGCAAACGGGTTAATTGAACAAGCCAGTATTACTAACCCTGCAACCATCAATGTAGATGTTGAAGATGTTTTAGGCACAGGAAAATATTCAGGTGTTTCTGGTATGCAAACCACACTGAGTATTTCATGGTTACTAGAAGAAGAGATTATTAAATCAAGAGTTAACGTAGCTAATCAAAAATCTACAGTTGCTATGTTTCAACAAGAAGTTAAAGCCTTAGATATTGCGGCTGAAACGGCAAGGATATTTATTACGCTATTATCGCAAAAAGAGCAACTAACACTGGCAAAACTTGCGCAAAATCAAGCACAAAAACTGCTTAGCGAAATTAAGGCTCGGGTGAAGGCTGGTAGATTCAATGTTATTGACGAGCTAAGAGCAAAAGCGGACCTTTCAAAAAAGAAGTTGGTTGTTGAAGATTTACTACATGAAATTGAAGCCAGCAAATCTCAATTATCAGCACAGTGGCAAGGAAATACTGAGTTTGTTATCGATGGCTCATTATTAGCTATTCCAACCATAGCTCAGGTTGAAACCGCATATGAAAGGCTAAAATCTAATCCAAGATTGAAAGTGTTTGCTTCTAAGCAACGTATTGCAGAGTCAGAAATAGCACTGGCTAAAGCCAATCAACAGCCTGCTTGGTCAATTAATACCGGCATTAAGCGCAATGAAGCCGTCGACGATTTTGCTTTCACTGCGGGGGTTTCAATTCCCTTAGGCGGCGATAATAGAAATCGTGGCCAAATCATGGCATTGCAAGCGAAACAAAATCAAAGTATTGCTGAATCAGATGCTTGGTTTAAACGTATCTCCACTCAACTGTTATTACTTACTCATAAACTGAAACATAGCCGACACGTTATTACCGGCCTTTCTAATGAAACTATCCCTCTACTAGAGATGGCAAGTACTAAAGCAGAGCAAGCCTATAAAATGGGTAGTTATCGATACACTGATTTATATGCGGTTCAACAAGAATTAATTTCCACACAGTTAGCGCTGATTGAAGCCTATACCAACATCCAATTATTTAATATTGAATTAGAGCGCCTAACTGGCGCTTCAATTTCCCTGTAAGCGAGAAAACCATGAAACTTAAATCTTTTATTACTGCTATCATTTTTGGGCAGTTATTTGTAACGAGCATCTCATATAGCCCGTTTGCGAGTGCACAAGCAAAAGTAGAATCAGTTGAAGAAGAAATACACAAAGGTCCCAATAATGGACGATTACTTGAGGACGGTGACTTTACTATTGAGTTAGCTATTTTTGAAAACGGTGTAGAACCTGAGTTTAGAGCTTTTGCAACGAAAGGACAGAAAAAATTAGCGGCTAAAGACGTTGAAGTGAACGTGAAGCTCACTCGTCTTGGCGGTGTTGTCGATGATATTCATTTTTATAGTGAAAATAATTACTTACGTGGCGACATGGTAGTTTATGAGCCGCACTCTTTTCAAGTAGCCCTTACAGCAAAATATGCGGGTGAAACACATCAATGGTCATACGATAATTTTGAAGGACGAACGACAATTAGTGACAGTATTGCTGAGGCAATGTTAATCAAAACTGAAGCCGTTAGCAGTCGCACTTTTAATGAAACGTTAAAAGTTTATGGAAAATTAAAATTAGCGCCGAATGCCTTTAGACATATCAGCGCTAGGTTTCCTGGCGAAATAAAAGAGCTTCATGCCGTGCTTGGTCAGAAAGTAAAGAAAGGGCAACTTGTAATGACAGTAGAGAGCAACGAAAGTCTACAAGCATACCCTGTGTACGCACCCATTAGCGGCATGGTGACCACACAAAATGCTGGTGCAGGTGAGCAAACCAATAATAGGCAACTGTTAACGATATCAGATACCAGTACGCTTACCGCTGAGTTAGCAGTATTCCCTATGGATCAAGATAAAGTAAAATTAGGAGCCTTGGTTAATATTACTATTCCAGCAAGTGAAAAAGTCATTACTACAACCTTGTTTGATACATTATTTGATGTAAATACTGAACAGGCAAAAGTCTATCGAGCGAAAATAGATAATACTAAAAGGTTATTCAATGTTGGTCAGTTAATCTCTGCAGAAATTTTAGTTGGTAAGTATGAAGTTCCTTTAGCGGTCAAGGCTGATGGCTTGCAATCTTTCCGCGATTTTACCGTTGTTTACGCTAAAGTTGATGAACAATACGAAGTAAGAATGTTGGAGTTGGGTAGAAAAGCTGGAGCTTGGGTTGAAGTGTTAGGAGGAATTTCTGCGGGAACGGAATATGTGGTGAAAAATAGTTACATTATTAAAGCCGATATTGATAAATCTGCTGCAGCTCACGATCATTAAGGAAATTTTATGTTGGAATCTATTTTAAAGTTTTCTATTGAGCGCAGTAAGCTAATACTGGTTTTTGTTTTGGCAATTGCCACGATTGGTTTGTGGAACTTTACTAAGTTGCCCATCGATGCGGTACCTGATATTACTAATGTTCAAGTGATTATAAATACCGAAGCGGCGGGTTATACACCGTTAGAAGTTGAACAAAGAGTCACTTATCCACTAGAAACCGCACTAGCAGGTGTCCCTGGCTTAGTTAGCACACGTTCTGTCTCTCGATATGGTTTATCACAAGTGGTAGCAATTTTTACCGATGAAACCGATATTTATTTTGCTAGGCAGTTAATTGGTGAAAAATTAAATTCTGCTAAATCTGAATTACCGCGAGGTTTATCACCTGTGCTTGGGCCTATTGCAACCGGCTTAGGTGAAATATTCATGTTCACTGTTGATGCTGAACCGGGAGCGAAAAATGATGATGGCAGTGACGTAACGGCAACTGATTTAAGAACCATTCACGATTGGGTTATTAGACCGCAAATGATTCAAGTTGATGGCGTAGTTGAAGTTAATCCTATCGGAGGCTACAAAAGAGAAATATTAATAGCAATCAACCCGCAAAAGTTATTAGCCCATGGGTTAAATCAACAAGATGTTATTACCGCGATTGGCACACATAACCAAAATCGAGGTGCAGGTTTTATTGAAAAAAATGGTGCTCAGTGGTTAGTACGTATTCCCGGACAAGTGCAAGATATTGAAAGCTTGGGGAATATTCCTATCGCAACACGCACAGGTCAATTCTTAAAAATAAAAGATGTTGCAGAAGTCAAAGAAGGCAAAGAACTACGTACTGGTGCGGCAACGCAAGATGGTCATGAAATCGTTCTCAGTACTGTTTTTATGTTGATTGGTGAAAACAGCCAACGAGTCGCTAAAGCTGTGGGTGAAAAACTGGTGGAAATTAATGACAGTTTACCACCAGGTATTGTTGCCAATGCAGTTTATGATCGTACTAAATTGGTGAATAAAACCCTAAATACTGTTGAAATGAATCTTATTGAAGGTGCTATTTTAGTCATCGTCATTTTATTTTTACTCTTAGGTAACTTTAGAGCTGCGCTACTTACAGCTGCCGTTGTACCCTTTGCAATGTTAATGACAGTAACGGGTATGGTGCAAACAAAAACCAGTGCTAATTTAATGAGTTTGGGTGCGCTTGATTTTGGCTTGCTTGTTGATGGTGCAATCATCATTGTGGAAAATTGCATGCGTAGATTGAGTCACGCTTCCAATGGCAAAGTACTACCAGTAAAAGAAAGATTAGCATTAGTTTTTGATGCAACACGCGAAGTCATCCGCCCTGCACTATTTGGTGTGTTTATTATTACTGTGGTGTATTTACCTATATTTTCCTTATCAGGCGTTGAAGGAAAAATGTTTCATCCTATGGCTATTACAGTGGTTATCGCCTTAGTGAGTTCAATGTTGTTATCAATTACCTTTGTACCTGCAGCTATTGCATTAATGTTTAAAGGGCCGATAGTAGAAAAAGATAATATTATTATAAAATCTGCTCAATCAGTTTATAAGCCTGTACTGTCTTTTGTATTAAAAGCACGCTGGTTAGTGGTTGTTTCTGCATTTTCATTAGTGGTGCTAGCGGGCGTGATGGGAAGTAAATTAGGTAGCGAATTTATACCTAATTTAGATGAAGGTGACATTGCCATGCACGCATTGAGAATACCAGGCACCTCACTTTCCCAATCGGTAGAAATGCAAAAAATTCTAGAAGCAAAAATCAAAGAAATGCCAGAGGTAGCGTTAGTTTTTACCAAAATTGGTACGCCTGATGTCGCTACAGATCCTATGCCGCCAAGTGTTGCCGATAACTTTATTATGCTGAAACCACGTAGCGAGTGGCCAAATCCCAACAAAACTAAAGAGCAACTGGTTAGTGAACTTGAAGCGGTAGTAAAGCCTATTCCTGGAAACCGATATGAGTTTTTACAACCAATTCAAATGCGATTTAATGAGTTACTGGCTGGTGTACGCTCTGAACTAGCGATAAAAGTTTTTGGTGATGATTTTGAAACGCTTGCAGCTGTTGGTGAAAAAATTGAATCGGCTATTAAAAACGTTGAGGGAATTCGTGATATTCAGGTTGAGCAGATTAAAGGTTTACCGATTCTAACCGTTGTGCCTAATGATGAAAAATTAGCTTTGTATGCTATTACTAAAGCTGATTTTCAGCGTCAAATTGCGGTTGCTATTGGCGGTGAGTCGGTAGGCAAGTTTTATCAAGGCGACAAACGCTTCGACATTGTTGTTCGGTTACCTGAAATTAAACGCAATAACGCTGATGACTATAATCAATTACCTATTACGCTACCCAAAGGCGGTTATGTTCCATTACAAGAACTTGCCACAATCGAAATGGTAAATGGTGCAAACCAAGTTAATCGTGAAAATGGCAAACGAAGAGTGGTGGTTACTGCGAACGTACGAGGTCGTGATTTAGGCAGTTTTGTTGGTGATATCAAAAAAGCCATTGAGGCTAATGTTGATATGCCATCAGCTTATTGGGTGGAATATGGCGGTACCTACCAAAAACTACAATCAGCAGCCAAACGCTTAAGTATTGTTGTACCGGTCACATTAGTATTAATTATTGGTTTATTGCTACTGGCTCTTGGCTCTTTTAAAGATTCAATGATTATTTTTACCGGTGTACCATTAGCATTAACTGGCGGTATATTTGCGCTGATAATCAGGGACATTCCTTTTTCAATATCGGCAGCGGTAGGTTTTATCGCATTATCGGGTATTGCCATTTTAAATGGCTTAGTAATGGTTTCTTTCATTAGAGAGTTGCGAAAAGAAAAGCTAGGTTTAGAAGAAGCGATAATCAAAGGAGCATTAACGCGCTTGCGCCCAGTAATAACAACTGCGTTAGTAGCTTCGCTTGGTTTTATTCCAATGGCACTCAATACAGGGATTGGCTCAGAAGTTCAAAGGCCGCTTGCTAGTGTTGTTATTGGCGGTGTTATTTCATCAACGATATTAACGTTATTTGTGCTGCCTGCTTTATATCGTATATTACATTCAAGAAGTGTTCAGCAAGATAGTAACTTATCGAATCTGCTGATTGAAGAAAGGGGAAAAATTTAATGTTAAGTAGATCTACGCTAGCGTATTTACTGCACGCTATCTTATTATTGTTGGCAATAGTTTCGGTTGAATCCTTTGCCCACGGAGTTGATGACAGTACGCGAAGCTTTTTAGAAAACAATACCGGTGTGCAAATTATTCCATTTATGTACATCGGCGCTAAACATATGCTGACTGGTTATGATCATTTGCTCTTTTTAGTAGGTGTTTTATTCTTTTTACATCGTAGTAAAGATGTTCTGTTGTATGTGAGTATGTTCACTTTAGGGCACAGCTTGACGTTAATGACGGGTGTATTGGCGAATATTCAAGTTAATGCCTACTTAATCGATGCAATTATAGGCTTATCTGTTGTGTATAAAGGCTTTGATAATTTAGGCGGTTTCAAACACTTTTTAGGCCATCAACCAAATCCTAAAATAGCCGTATTAATTTTTGGTTTGTTTCACGGCTTCGGTTTAGCAACTAAAATACAAGAGTTTGAGCTTCCATCTGAAGGATTAATGACAAACCTATTATCATTTAATTTTGGTGTAGAATTGGGACAATTACTTGCGTTGATGTTCATTTTACTCGCAATCAATTTTTGGCGTAAATTTGCAAGCTTTGACCGATTTGCACAGACAACAAATACTGCATTAATGAGTGCAGGATTTATGCTAATAGGCATGCAATTAACTGGATACTTCGTTAACTAATTACAATGAGAAATATATCAATGGAATCAAATCAAAAAAGCCGTTCTTTAATCAAAGGAACAATAATATCTTTAGTCATTGCCACAATTTCTTTAGTGCTATTTATTTTGCCGGCTGAATATAATATAGACCCAACAGGCGTTGGAAAATCCCTCGGCTTAACTGTTTTTAATAGCGATGCTAAAACCACAGCACCAACAGCAGCTGAGCAATCACTACATTCAAAACAAGAGTCAGTTTTTATTACCGTGCCTGCTGGTAGAGGTATTGAATACAAGTTAGTAATGAAAAAGTACAGTAAAACCAATTATGAATGGATAACTAGCACAGGAAAGCTTTATGTCGATTTACATGGCGAACCTAAAGGAGATACTACGGGTTATTTTGAATCTTATGCTATTGCAACAGCTAATCAAATGAAAGGAAGTTTTACAGCGCCTTTCGAAGGCTCTCATGGTTGGTATTGGAAAAACAATTCAGATAGCGACATCCAAGTTCAACTTGTTTTCGACGGTGACTATATCATTGAAGGACTTAAATAATTTACCAACAACAAAGGTGTTATGTAACAAAGTATTATTCTTTTTTACGAATAGGTAAAATAAAAAACAATTGTAGTTTTACTGCTTTTAAAATGAACAAAATAACACCTAGTAATGAGCTAAAATAATAAGTAAAGTAAATAATATATCGTTTGTTAATTAAGTCATATTAAGACTTTTATAACTCAAGAGACACTCACAATGATTGATTTACCAAGCCTAAAACGCGAAACTCGTTATGGTATGCCTGCCGCAGATCAAATCCTTTTTAATCGACATTATGTTATTGGCTATTCCTATTATTTTAGACAAGCCAAATGGGCATTAGAAATAATTGATCCTAATAAAGAGGATATAACTACTGTAGAGCGAATGGATAATTTTCGGTCTGATTATCGTATCCCTCAGTTATTTAGAGCTGATAAACAAGATTACCGAGGATCAGGTCATGACAGAGGCCATTTAGTTGCCAGCGCTGATTTACGCGACACTAAAATTCAAAATAGTGAAACATTTTTATTATCAAATATGTCTCCACAAAAGCCTCAATTTAATCGTGGTATATGGAAAACTCTTGAAAGTGAAGTTAGAAGACTTGATTCCCAAGATAATGTGTTAGAAACCTACGTCATAAGTGGGCCTATCTTTAACTTTGATCAGCCAGTATCAACCATAGGCGCGAATGATAGTAATAATGTAACACTCCCAGTACCCCACGAATATTTCAAATCTATATTAGCTGAAACATCAACAGGCAGATTAAAAATGTGGTCATTTATTTTCCCTAATGAAGCTACAGACTCTTCAATTAAAAACTTTCAAGTCAAAACCACCCTTATAGAGAAAAAGGCTGGTATTTTACTTTGGGAACGATTGGTAGGCTCTGAAATTGAAAGTGAAAAGCATAAAGTTAATGCTATGTGGTAATTGCAGATATATTAAATAGTATTACTTTATAAGTTTCACATAGTATAAATCAGAGTTTTTCAGTTAACTTGGAACGTATTAATGTCTGATAATAATAACTTAAGCTCATCAAGCATATCTTGAACTGACTGCTCGCCACAGTCACATAACCCTTTTGTTGCTAGTTTTTCGGTTGTTATTTCAGCCCTTCTCGCTTGTCGTATTAACTCATTAACGAGTTCACTTTTGTTGGCGTAATCACCAAGAGATTTAACTTGATTTAGTAACCATAAATCATTTTGCTTGGTAAGCAATATATTTTCTCGTGACATGAAATTAGACCTTATAAATTTACCTTGTGAAGTATGACACTTAAGGAAAAACATCGATATTTCTAAAAAGTTAACAATCAGTATTAACGTACTTAGTAAGGACAGTTTTGTTAGTTATAGAGCCCTCGGTCATAAACGACCGAGGGCTCTATAACTGGACTGATGTAAGTCAAGGAGACTCACAATCAGCATCAGGTAATGTCATTATATGACGTTAAACAAAGCGCCCTGACACAGAGCCTAATCCTTGATAACGCACATTAAAGTGATCACCTTTTTTCACAGAAACTGCCGTAGTAATGGCACCCACCATTATAAACGTTCCTGCAGGAATCTCTTCTCCACGCTCAGCAAGCTGGTTCGCCAACGAAGCAATAGATGAAGCCGGATGGCCTAACACTTCTGCACCAGCGCCTATCTGCACGACGTTACCATTGACTTCCAGCACAACACCTAAATTTTTCAAATCTAGATCTTCAGCTTTAGCCATAGCACCACCGGCAACAAAACGGCTTGATGACGCATTATCAGCAATAACGCTGTTAACATCGAATGAAAAGTCTCTGTATCGTGAGTCAATCACTTCAACCGCTGGCATCACAAAATCGGTTGCTCGTAATACATCTCCAATATTGATTCCAGGACCTTTGAGCGGCACTTTAGTAACAAAAGCTAACTCCGCTTCTACCTTAGGGTGGATCAGTTCATCATGCTTAATGTCACCACCATCAGGTATTGCAGCATAATCAGCTAAAAAACCATAACAAGGTTTTTCAAGCCCCATTTCTGCAATTTCAGCTCTAGAAGTTAATCCCATCTTCATGCCAACAATTTTCGTTCCACGAGAAGATTTAAGGCGTCTAATTTCCCATTGGATATCATAAGCATCGTCACACGTCATGTTAGGGTAATCATCAGTGATCCTAGCGACACTTTGAGCTTGTAATTCAGCATTTTCTAAGTGCTGTGCAATTTCTTCAACTTGCTGTTTGCTTAAACTGCCCATTAAATTAACCCCTTTTCTTTTGCCATAGTTAATGCAAGATCTTCAATCATATCTTCTTGTCCGCCAACCGTACCGCGGCGTCCTAATTCAACTAGTAAATCTCGAGCCATGATGCCGTATTTGCTTTCAGCACGTTGAGCAAACAATAAAAATGAGCTGTAGACTCCTGCATAGCCTAACGTTAAAGCATCGCGATCGACTCTGATAGGTTGATCCATCATTGGCACAACTAAATCCTCAGCAACATCCATAATTTTATAGAGATCTATGCCGTGGTTTGCGCTCATACGATCAAGTACAGCAACGAGTACTTCAAGAGGAGTATTGCCCGCACCTGCACCTAAACCGGCAACTGAGCCATCAATACGTACAGCACCCGCATCAATTGCCGCTAATGAATTAGCGATAGCCATCCCCATATTGTGGTGACCATGAAAACCAAGTTCTGTATTAGAGTTTAATTCTGCACGCAATAATTGGAATTTAGTAGTAATTTCATCAGGCAACATATAACCAGCAGAGTCAGTACAATAAATACAGTTTGCACCGTACGACTCCATCAACCTAGCTTGTTCTAAAATTTTTTCAGGGCTAGCCATATGCCCCATCATTAGAAAGCCAACAGTATCCATACCTAATTTTGCGGCTAAGCCTATATGCTGTTCAGAAACATCCGCTTCAGTGCAGTGTGTTGCAACTCGAATAGTATTAACACCTAGATCTTTAGCCATGCGTAAATGATCAACTGTACCGATCCCAGGTAATAACAACGCTGACACCTTCGCTTTTTTCATTTTAGGGATTACAGCGGTTAAATATTCTTCATCTGAATGCGCAGGAAAACCATAGTTCACCGAAGTACCGCCAAGGCCATCGCCATGTGTCACTTCAATTAACGGCATACCAGCCTCATCTAAACCAGTAGCAACATCAACCATTTGATCTAAAGATATTTGATGGCGTTTTGCATGCATACCATCACGTAGGCTCATGTCATGAAGTATTACTTTTTTGTCTTTTAAGTTCATTATTCAGTCCTTATCTTAACCACGAACGGGTAATGTAATCGCGCCTTTATTTGCTTCTTCAGCAAACATCTCAGCAGTACGTAACCCTGCAGCGGTCATAATATCCAAATTACCAGAGTACTTCGGTAGGTAATCTCCTAGGCCTTCTACTTCTAAAAAGATAGAAACACGATTACCATCGAATACTGGTCCGTTCACTAGCTTATAACCCGGTACGTATTTTTGTACTTCTTTCACCATCTGGTGAACAGCTTCTGTGATAGCCGCTTCATCTGGTGTGCCTTTGGTCAAACAGTGAACCGTATCTCGCATCATTAGTGGTGGCTCAGCCGGATTGATAATAATAATGGCTTTACCTTTATCAGCGCCGCCAACCTTTTCAATGGCTGAAGAAGTAGTACGAGTAAACTCATCTATATTTTTACGTGTACCGGGACCCGCTGATTTAGAAGATATTGTTGCAATAATTTCGCCGTATTCAACATCTTGAATACTCGATACAGCCGCCACCATAGGGATAGTTGCCTGACCGCCACATGTCACCATGTTAACGTTCATTTTTAGATCTTTCGCATGTTGAACTAAGTTCACTGGAGGAACACAAAAAGGACCAATAGCTGCTGGTGTTAAATCAATCATGATCACACCCAATTCATTCAATTTACGGCTATTTTCAGCGTGTACATAAGCAGAAGTAGCGTCAAATGCAATACGAACATCATCTTCAATGATGTGAGGTAAAAGACCATCAACCCCTTCAGCAGTCGTTTTTATGCCCATTTCTCTAGCTCGTTTTAATCCGTCTGATTCTGGATCAATACCAACCATCCAAGCAGGTTCAATCCAATCAGAACGGAACATCTTCATCAACAGGTCAGTGCCAATGTTACCTGGGCCAATAATTACTGCTTTAAGTTTTTTACTCATTTTATTTTCCTTTCACTGATGTACGATTAAACAAAACGGACTGAGGCGTTGCCCATTCCACCAATGCTAACACTCATAAAGTCACCTGCTTTTACGGGTTCAAGTGGCACTAGAGACCCTGACAAAATAACTTCACCCGCTTTAAGTGGAATTCCAAATTGCCCCAGCGTATTCGCTAGCCAAGTGACACAATTAACAGGGCTTCCAAGTGCCGCAGCTCCTGAGCCTGTACTGATAATATGGCCATTTTTTTCAACGACCATACCGCAGGTTGAAAGATCGATCTTACTTGGCGACACAGCTTTATCACCTAAAACAAATAGCCCACATGAGGCATTGTCAGCAATAGTGTCTTGAATTTTAATATTCCAATTTTCAATACGTGAATCAACCACTTCAAAACACGGGATAACACAATCGGTTGCCGCCAATACATCAGCATTAGTAATCCCTGGGCCAATAAGATCTTTTTTGAGAATAAAAGCAATTTCCCCTTCTGCTTTTGGCTGCATTAACTTCTGGCTAATAGGCATTTCTTCGCCTTGACTGTAGACCATATCATGGGTGAGGTAACCAAAATCTGGCTGGTGAACATTTAACATGTTCTGTACGGCTTTAGAGGTTACACCGATTTTTTTACCAATAATTTTTGCGCCCGCTTGCACTCTACGTTCAACCATTCGTAATGAAATGTGATAAGCATCTTCCATGCTAATATCATTAAAGCGTTCCGTTAACGGTTTGACTGTATGTCGTTTTGTCAATGCATTGTAGAGTTCATCTCCACATAACTGTATTTGTTCTTTATTCATATAGTTCTCAGTCTCTGCTAATTTATTCGGTTTATGCTAAAAGTTGACTTCCTTTCAAAAAGCCATGCGGGGTGCTCTACTGCTAGAAGTTTTTTACACTAATGAATCAACTCCCTTATCACGCTTAACGCTGAAAATATGTTTTGACGTTTTATAAAACCGTTCATTGCTTCTAATAGAGTCATGACTACAAACGACGTTAACACACGTAGTTAGTATGAAAATATGCCAGCAATACTAGCTAGCACGTTGGCTCATGAGCTCAATATTATGCTAAAGATGATAGGAAGCATTTCGCTTAGAAGCCCTCCATTAAATTACCTTTATATCCTGAAAGTGCACCTTTGATATCTAGATTAAAACCAAGGTCACTACCGGATAAGTTTTACTGATTTATCTGATAATTAACGTTGTACAATTTATCTTTCATTTTTAGGGTATTTATCACTGTTCGTACTTATAAAACAGTAAATATCGGCAATACGTTAAATGATAAAAGTCATTTAAAATGAACTAAATAAGGTAAGTTTACTGTTGAAGGTTTCACCCCCTTTAAAATGCCAACAAAGCACTTTTTAGAAAATGCGAAACCTGTATTTTGAAATAATATTGATAAAGCGACCATCCTTGGCTCGCTTTACACTATATTATTGTGCGTGATTAACGCGCGCCTTTACGCAAAGCAGATAAGTTAACATCGTCCATTTCTAAACCTGGCGTGTTAGTGCTCCAAGTAGACGTATCTGGGAAGAATACAGTTGCGTGATTTCGTTTGAAGTCGATGGTAACACCACCGGTAGTACGAACATCACGGAAGCCATCTTCACCTTTACCTGGGTAAGAATGGAATTGGAACATTTTCCAGAATTCACCTTTTTTATCGTACGCTTCACCAAAGTGAACACGAGGATATTGAGTATCGATATAAATAATTTTCTTACTATATGGATGCTCTTCAGGCGTTATCGCTTCAATGACATAAACTTCACGTGGTTCATAGTTATCGTAATTGAAGTTCCAGTAAGGTGGGTTCTTCAAATCAAGAGTCGGATATTCTTCGTCTTGAGTTTTCGCACCTACTTGCCATGCACTATGCTTACCATGCGCAGCTACAAGCATATGACGCTTACCAATCAACTTATAACTTTCGTACCAAGATGGATTAGCATTGAATATTTCGATATCATCTTGTAGTTGATCTGTGCCACCAATTGGATCCATCCAAGCACCACCGGATAAACGACGAGTACGACGTACTGCACGAATATAAGCCCAAACATCTTCTACTTTGTCACTGTCTTGACGAACAGTATAAGTACCTAACCCTTTAATATCTCTTGGGGCAGTTGCAAAGAATAATGTACGGCTTAGCTCTTTACCATCACCTTCAGTCTGTTCACCATTCATACGCCCTTTCATGGTGTAACGAATGAAGCTCCAGTTTTGTGCACGCTCAATACCTGAGTCGCCATCAATCATGACGTAAGAGACGTTTGGCACGTTCATTACATCACCACGCGGGTTCCCGTAATACCAATTCCAAACAATTTTCTCAGCCGCTTTAGGATCACTCTCATCGATATTTGGGAATGGCATACCACCTTGCCAACCTTCAACCTGACGAGTTTCTGCGTTTAATGTTGCCGTTGCAGTATTGGCATTAGAGCGTTCAACCCATTTAGCATCCATTTCTACTACTTTCGAATGCACTAACGGCATTTGAAAGCCATTTTCGCGAATACGCCATTCTATTTTCTCGGTCAATAAATCTTTAATTTTATGACCTTCGAAAGTGTCTTCATACAAAGCATCAATATTTTCTGCCGATAATACCGCACCTTCTTTAACTTCAGCCAAAGCTACATTAGTTGTCAGCATAAGTGCTGAGGTCACTAAGCTCGTGATTAACGTTTTTTTCATCATCATAGTGTTTCTCCAAATTTATTTTTATTAAAATTGATAAGTTACAGTCAGTGCTAACTGATCATTACCTTCGAACCAGCCAAATAAGGCAGAATCAGTTGCAGTAACATCGCCACCATGTTCCATATTGCCATCAGCCCAGAATAAATCCGCTTCTAGCTTAACGCGCCAATGGTTACCCGGTGCATAAGTGATACTTGGAACGGCAAAGCCGCCACCGTAGGTAACATCAAAACCAGTAACTAATTCAGGAATTAAACGTCCGTTCATGTAACTAGTGCTTAAAATGAAGGTCACTAAAGTTGAATGCTCTTTGCGGTCTTCAGGTTGTCCCACTAAGATTTTCATACCATCTTCGTGATCAAGCAACCAAGTATTGAAAAGCTGTACAGAGAAGAATGCCGGTTTTTCAGTGCCTAGTAGATCTTGCGTAAATGCTAAGTTTTTATCGATACGGAACATGGTACGTAAGACATCACTTTCTTGGATACCACAAAATCCGTGTGGTAAACCACCTGTGACAAAAGGACTACAACCCGGTGTAGGGTTACCTTCCACAGCACTAACATTAAACGGAGAGTCTTTAATGTAAGCAAACTCAGTACTCCAAACAAAATCATTCGATTCAGAATAACCGTTCAAGGTAAAGCCCAATACATCGATCATTGGGAATATTATTTCACCGATAGTACTGAACGAAGTTGAATCATTAGTGTAGACACCTTTATATGCCTCACCGCCAAACGCTGGGTTAGCATTCATCAGAGGATCAGGATTAAAGGTATGAAGATAAGCGAGAGAATAACCGTAATCACCCCATTGGCCATTCCAACGAACACCATAAGTTGGATCATCCGCATCACCTTCAGAGTGACCATAGGCATAGGGGTCACCGGCAGGGAAGTTTACCGTTTTCCAAGGCGCATTTGACCAGCGTCCACCTTCAACATCATAAGTATTACCAATCTGATCATCATTATCCCAGCCTGGTCGGTACAATAGTTGCAATTGACCATCAACTTTTGGAAAATCAATCTGCGCATTTGCCATGATCACTGGCTTACGTAAGTCTTCATTAGCAGGCTCTAAGAATGAGCGCCAACTATAATCGAAGCCATGAACGAGATCCATTGCTTGGAAAAAATCAGACTCACCCCAAGCAACTTGTTGTTTACCTAAGGTAAGCAACACACGATCACCAACAGGGATTTCAAAATAAAACTCACGAAATTCAAAATCACCATAATAGTCACGTGGGCTTTCAGAGCCAAAAGCTCCAGCCTCATTTAAACCTCTCAAATAACTAGTATTTTGTTCCCAGCTTTTACGTGCTACCCCTTTAAACAAAATATCCATAGGGAGATCCGCACTCCACTCTAACTGTAAAGTCGTACGGTTCATTGATAAATCACCTTTTGCATCAATAGCGCCCCCAGGTCCGATAGGATCATCTAGGTTCATCGACATATGTTGACGAATAAACCCGTCAATTTGTATCGGCCCTAAATCAACAGCATTCACTTGCGAAGACAATGTCTCCGCACTGATAGCAAACGCGATTGATAATGCAATGTAATTTTTTTTATTAGTCATTTATCACCTCAGCAGTTCTTCTTGAAACTGGCATACCCGAATTAGTATCCCAACTTGTTGAAACAGGCACGCTTGTATTAACGTTCCCATTATTTGAAACAGGTACACTAGTAATAGCTTCCCTATTATTTGGTACCGGTGCGCTCAATTTGGCATCACCATAGATAAAGGCCGGCTTGAATATATAAACCAAAGCAGGCATTACAAATAAAGCAGTAAAAGCAGAAACCGTTAGCCATAACGCAACTAAAAGCCCCATTTCAGCTTGAAATTTAAGTGAACTCATATACACCAATAGAACAGACACAATTAAAACAAAAGCCGTAATAACAACACCTTTACCAGCACTATGTAGTGCTTTCTCAATTGCAGTTTTATCGTCTAAACCATTTTGTAATTCTTGTTTAATTCGATCGACAATATACAAGGCATAATCCACGCCTAACCCAATACCTAAAGCCGCAACAGGTACCGTATTAATGTTCATACCTATACCCATATAAGACATAAAACTGAAGGTGACGGTATTAGATAAAACAACTGGAACCATGAAGAACATGCCCGCCATCGATGAGCGATAAACAACCGTACATAGCACCACAAGGATCAGTAATGCATATGCAATTGACTGTAATTGCCCCGATAAAATAACTTCATTTACCGCCGCAATAACACCAATTAAACCACCGGCTAGCTGATATTCACCATTACTCAATGGATTCTCATCAATAAACTCATTGATACGCGCTACAGCGGTACGAATAGTTTCACCTTGGCGATCACGGAAGAATAAGGTAACGGAAGCATGACCACGATCAGTATCAACAAAGCGATCCATATCACCAGGTTCTGCGCCAGCCTCAAACATATAAAGCAGCTCACCGTTGATATCTTGTGAAGAGCCTAACTCTTCATAGCGTGGATTACCTTCCCTTAAGGTGCGGTTAACTGATGGTAAAACATCACTCATTGATAATGTTCCACCTACTTCAGGTTGTACTTCCATGAAGCGCTGAAACTTTTGCATACTTTGTAATACTTCAGGTGTTTTCGCGAGATCGTTAGTTTCTCCACCAACGACAACAAACATGCGGTCAGCACCCTGAAATTTATTATTAATCGCAGCTGAGTCTTGGTTATATTGAGAGTCAGGCCATAAAATCGGAGAACCAGGATTGGCATCACCCACTTTCAATCCAAGGGCAAAATAACCACAAACGAAGAAAACTATTACTGTCCACACCACCATCAGATAACGCATTTTAGAAATCGTTAAGTAATGACAAAGATCAAGTAGGCGGTGAATTAACCAACTAACATTAACCGGGTGTGCATAGCCACGAGGGTGTTTTACCCAAGACAATAAAACAGGCGTCAATATAATTGAGCTAATAGCAACCGTAGATACCCAGACCACAGCAAGCAATGCAAGCTTTTGTAGTAATGGAATTGGGCTTAACGCAACAACAGCGACACAACATGCATCTGTAGCAATACCTAACATACCCGGACGAAGTAACTGAGATAACGTTAAATTGGCCGCAAAACCAACAGATTCATTGCCTTCTTCTATTTTGTCTATTTCTTCGTCAAAACGAGTTATAATTTGGACTGAGTGTGAAACAGCACGAGCTGTGATCAGCATCGCAATAACAATAACGAGGGGATCGAAGTTAATCCCTATTAAATTTGCAATACCTAATGCCCAAATAGCACTAACAAAACCAGAGATCAGCGGTAGGATAGTGCCACGCCATGTACGATTTATGCCAAAAAGCATTAAAAATAAGATCAATCCTGCCATCAATACCAAGTTAAGTGTTTCAGGTAAGTAAAAGTTAACCCAGCCATACAGCATTGGATCGCCTACGACTCTAACTTTCACACCCGATATATCAATGGTATTGACTAGGGTTGATATTTCATTAAATGCTGTTTCGTAATCGAGTAAACGATCGATGAAATCAACAGTAATTAAGGTTGAGGTTAAATCACCTGATACATAGGGACCATAAACTAAAGAGTTTCGTAATACCTTTTCGCGAAGCTCGTCCAGTTCAGCTTTAGTTTCAGGTAGTTCAGGCCACATTAGTGGTTTGGTTTCAATGCCTGAAGTAGACGCTTTCACTTCTTTTAGCTTTTTCGACGCTAAAGAGATTATTTGAAAAGGGTTAACTGCTGACACTTGTTGTAAACCTTTTGTTATTTCATCAACAGCACCTAACACATGAGGCTGAAAGATATCCCCTTGCTCTGATTCCACCATAATAGTGATCAAATTTGAGCCACCAAAAGTGTCTTTAAATTTATTATGTGTTTTTACATATTCATGATCACTAGGTAGTAGATCTTGAAATACAGTTTTTACTTCGATTTTTATTGCGGAATAACTTAGTGCCAATGTAATTAACAAAATTACACCGACAACCCACACTCGGAAACGAATTAGCCAACTAGCTACATTTTTACTCATTGCAAATCCCCTGATTTGTTTTTTATTCTGAATAGCAAATGGATATTACAGTTCTTGAAAAACTAGCCACTGATGGTCCTTAGACAAACGCCCTAAATTTTTTCCACCTAACACAACACCGTCTTTAATTTTGGCAATGGAGGTGTGCCAAGCGAGATCTTTTGGCGCAAGCCGGCCCGATTGCCAAGCAACAGCACTAGGATCAGCTTCTAACCACAACCCTTTAGTCCCGACACCAAACCAACGATTTAACTCTTCATGCCAAACGACAGCAAAGATATGCTCAGTGGTGACATCACGCCAATCTCCCGCAAATGCAACGCCAGGTTTTACTTCTACTTTGTCAAAAACCAATGAATTTCCAACACGCGTCCAATTAAAGCCACCGTCAACTGTTTTTAATAAAACGCCTTCCAGTCCTGCAGCAATACCAGTGCTTTCATTTTTGAAATCGATCGCCATCAGACTTGATTCAACAGGTGCTGTGACACTTTCCCAGTCAACTCCCTTAGTTTGTGAAATTAAGATCGAACCAAATTCACCCACGGCGACCAGACCACCGTCATCTCGCTTAGCAATTTCATTGATAATGAAATCTTCAGTTTCTCTGGCATAAGACCAATTTTTACCGTAATCACGGCTGAACAATATGGTACCGAACGCACCGACAGCCCACGCTTCACCGTTGGCATAAGCTTTAACATCTAACAACTTATTAACAACGTCATTTACCGGCGCTGTCGACTGTAGCCAAGTTTCACCACCATCACTCGTATGAAGAGCAACGCCTTCATTACCAACGACTACTGCCGTGTTATTATCCCAAGCAGCTATATCCTGAAAATGAGCCGTAACGGGTACTGGTTGTACTTGCCAGCTTGCTCCCGCATCTTCGCTACGAACAATCTTGCCATCAGCACCCACTGCCCATAAAACCGTATCCATTGCCACTAGACTATAAAAACGATCACGCGACTCGATAGCGGTTGGTATCACTGTACTGCCAATAGGTTCAGGCTTAACAAAAAGCCCTACATATAAAAGACACGCAATAACTAACCACGGGAGCGCCCCGATGAGTAACCTTGTAAATAGATTTAATATTCTCACTACTTCCACCCTTTTTTTCTTTTAACTAGGTCGTTCTATAACCTTCAACATTAAGTTTCTCGATTTTAAAATATCGGTTATATACAATCTAAAGACCCAACATATAATGAGGTTCTAATGTAGGTATAGAGAGTTCATCACTGATTAAACCCTCCCTCTATTTCTTGTAAAAACGCAGCATTACAATTGACAAAATAACCTCTAAAACGCACTTCGTTCAAAGTGCCCTTTTGCTTAAATATTATTTAACATTTTGTAAGTTGCTGTTATTTATCATTAATTATCGATTAATATAAAAATTTGGTCATATTAAAAAACCAGTATCAGCAATTTGATACTGGTTTTTGTTTTACTCTTCTTCTACTTTTCTAACTTTGTAACCAGGACGGTGTCCATCTGCAGTATTTTTAAAGATTAGGCTTGTATCTTTTAATGCACCGGCAACACCACGACCAGGTTTCGCGATACCACGGTTCCATCTTGAAGCTAGCTTACGCCATGTAATAGGAGAGACATCTGTAGCAACTAACTGTTCGTCATCCCAGCCAGTACCATCAGAGTAAAAGTTTTGCATCGCTTCACGTGCATATAAATCACAGTCATTAAAACCATGTAAACATAATGGTTTATATACCAAGTCATAACGTTGCTGATGTAGTCTTTTTTCTTCATCTGTATTACAGATTTTAACAAGTACTTCCCAGTATTCATGCGTGTCATCAGTGATAGGAACATACCACTCATACTGAACTACATGATTTTCAGGCCAGTTTTCAACCATTAATACACCGGGTAATACAACTGAGGTTCGATAGTGACGACTGTTCATGCCATCAACTTTTACACCTAACTCTTCATTTTCAAGGGTTGGCTTCCACTTATCAGTGAATAACCATTGCATCAAACCTTTTGGTCCTTTCTCATCTTCAACAACAGTAATTGCATCATCAGCTGCTGGTACGATACCTAGCGGTAGAACCCATTCCATCGCATGAACAATGGTATTATCTTTATGTACAAGGATGTGTGCGTTATCAAAGCCGTTTTCACAAGCAATACGCCAGTCACCGTAACCCGTACGATGCATCCCTAAAATCATGGCATTATCATCAAGCACGCTTGGTGATTGTGGCCATAAAGGGTGTGGGAATTTTTCACTGTTTTCAGGGAAACGGAATGGTAAATCGTCAGATAGTGGTGGCACATCGTCCAACGAGAAATCATCTTCGCGAACAAACACGAAAATCATGCCATTTATTTCTTTTACTGGGTAAGTAGTAATTCCTGTTGTACCAATTAACTTATCTTCTGGATTACCAACAATCGTTGTTAAGTCACCATCTTCTAGGTCAAAAGTAAAACCATGGTACCAACAAGTGATTGATTCTTTGTTAAAACACATTGGCTTTTCAGATAAACGAACACCGCGATGTAAACACTGATCTTTAAGCGCATAAACTTTGCCATTAGCACGACGTAAAACGATAGGAACGCCACAAATTTGAATACCTTCAACTTGATCTTCTTCAAGTTCATTCGTAAATAATGCAGGGTACCAATGGTTTATAAATCCCCATGCTGCATCTTTATAAGGGTCATATTGACTTTGCGTTCTACTATCATTAGTTCTTTCGTCACTAATACCTTTTTTTACAACACGGCGTCGGATTATTGGTTGTTCAGACATTTTTTATTATCCTTATTTGCTTAATATAACTGCTCGTTGCAGTTGGGTATTAACAAGATTATTGGATCTACATAAGCGCATCCCTCCCAAAAATGACAAAGTTATCCGATAATCGCATTAACATATATTTAAGTGTTTATCCGAAAGGTAAGAACATCATTTTTTTAAGGTTTGTTTAGGGATTTATCATCTAACAATTTTTTATCAAAAAGGTAACCACATGATTTTTATTTAAATTTATTTTTTATTAGAAGAGAACTTATCAAATCAACAAATCAGAAATAATAGTTATACTATTTGACAGAGTACTGATATCAGTAATTTAGTGTATAAAATTCAAGATAATGAGGAAGTGGAACATAGATCAAAAAAACCCTCATATCGAGGGTTTTAATATTTAACGCTTAAAACTTAATTTAGAAACACGCGCTTCACTTGTGCCAGCTTCTAAGGGCGCGGTTGTTAGGGTAAGGCTATCTCCCTCTAACTCAGCGTGGCGATATTGAGTACCTCCTACCCAATTAGGGAAAATACTATGATCCACAAAGTGAGTAATCGTATTTCCTTCAACATCGTACCCACCTGCATAGGTTAGGTAACTACTATATGCAGCAGCTTTTTCTGCATCTGTCGCATTCCACTGACCACCGGTCGTAAATGCTTCTCTATTTTTTTTAGAAACAACACAAAACATGCCGTTGTCGCTATACTCAATAAAGCCTTCTACTTCGGTCCCCATGGGTGAAACAATACGTCCATCATCATAGACTTGCTCCCACGAAACAACAGACCAACGGCCTTTAATACTTTCACGATTCATCTTTTTTATCCTATTATAATGAGCTATTCGACTAAGAAATTTAAAAGTAACTGAGTAAATTCTTGGGCTTTTTCAATTTGCACCCAGTGGCCACATTCGCCATAAACATGTAATTGAGAATGAGGAATCAATTTAATCATGCGCTCAGAGACTTCAAGCGGTATAACCTGATCGTCTCGCCCATGAATAATCAATGTTTTATGAGGTAATGACCGTAACTGATTTTCAGTCATCGCTAGCATCTCTACACCATTTTGACGAGGCTCGGGGAAGAGTTGTGCAAAACGGGTTTGAACATCATCTCGAACGCTTGCTTCATAACGCATTTGAACAAGATCATCATTAATAATACTGTGATCATAAGCAAAAACTTCCATCAACTCACGCATGGCTAGTAAAGAAGGTTGATAGCCCCAAACTTTATTCAAACCGTCGGTAATAGGGAATGACAAGCCAACAGAGCCCATCAGCACAAGTTTATTGACTCGTTCTGGGTGCTTGTGAGCAAATGCTAACGCAATTGCACCACCAAAAGAGTTGCCTACCACAGACACTTTTTCAATATCTAAGTTATCTAACAAACCCACTAATGAGTTTACCCAAGTGGCGGAGTCTAATTTTGTATTTTCAGGACATTGGGTATAACCAAAACCCAGCATGTCTGGCGCAATAACACGTGCTGGCTTAGATAACTCTGGAATAATACCACGCCAGTTTGCCCAACTAGTAACTCCTGGTCCTGAGCCGTGAATTAATAAAATCACTTCCCCTTCACCTTGGTCATGATAGTTGAGGGTGAAATCACCAACTTGCATACTGTTTGCAATTTCTAATTGTGTAGTAGATAAAGACATAGTCTATTTAACCTTAATAATTTAATTAGTAGTTTGATTAGGCGCTATAACAGGCGCACGGACACCTTTTTTCGCTAATCGGTTTAATATTTGTCGCGCTTCTTCGCGCTTATCATCTGGTAGCCATGTACGGTCATGCCCCCAAAGGCTCAAGCCCTCAAGTTCTTCAACCTCCCAATCAGGCCCAACTGTTCGGCTCGCCCAACCCAGCTCAAACATCCAACCATCAGGGTTTTTTAGATAAAAAGAAATGACATGATCATTAATATGACGACCTAACGACACACCAATACTGTCTGGATCGGGTAATGCCATATCATAGGCTCTGCCCACATCATCAAAGTCATTGTATTCGAGCATAAAATGATAAATTTTGGCTGGGCCGCCAGTATCAGCGATACCAATGGTGTGATGGCGAGGGTTACAGTGAAGAAATTCAACACGAAAAGGTGCATCGGTATGGTCGCTTAAATTAAAACCAAATATACCGCGATATAAGTGACTTAATTTTTCATAGTGCTCGGTAATCAGAGCAACATGGCCAAGTCCCATTTCTCCTGTTCGAAATCCTCCAATTGGGCGACCAGGCTCAAACAAAGAGTCCGCATCTGCCAACCCATGACACACTTCAATACGTAGTCCATCTGGGTCATGAAAAAATATCATGCCTTCAACACCGCGTAAGACGAGTTCTTGTTCAGTCCCTTGAGTAACAGCATACCCCTCAGCTTCCAGTACTTTAGCAATTCGGCTTAACTCAGTGGAATCAATCACTTCAAAGCCCATTCCCATGGAAGCTTGACCCGTTATTTTAGTCACTACAATACGTTGAAATTTTTCATCTATACGCAAACGTACACATTGATCAGTCTCAACAACCTCAACTTGCATACCAATATGATCTCTAACTTGTTTAATCCAATCTTTTAAATGAGGCGTTTCCACAATGAGATAACTTAAAGCTTGTATCATTAGTTATTTTCCTTTGTTTAATTTTCAAATGTTGACAAGAACTATTCTGCTGACATACCACCATCGATACATGGCTCTGCCTGTTAGTGCTATTGTTTAAAAAATATCATTCATTACGCACGTGCTAGCCGGCCAACAATACATTCTAATAACTGCCCTATCGCGAGTAGCCTTCGATCACTTCCTTGAGGCCCATCAAGCTCTATGCCCACAGGCATACCAGTAATACGACCTAAACCAACAGGTAGCTGAATACATGGAAGTCCTGCGCTAGCAGCTGGTTCAGTATTTTGAATTAAGTATTCGAAGTTACTTGGCAAGTTGGCTTCTGCATTTGCTAAAGGCGCAACAATTGCAGTTGTAGGAAAAAATAAAGCATCAATATTGTGCTGAGTAAACAGAGTTTGGTAACGTTCCCGTAGCGCTTGTCTGCCACCACTTTGAGCCACTTCATAAAGAGGTTGAACATCAATTAAGCCGTCTTCAGAAGGCATTTTTCTTGGTATTACCCAATCTTCATAGATAGATAAAACATCAGGACTACCTATTTTGCTTTTAAGCTGATTAATATCCATATCATGATTATAATCACGCAGGTACTTAACCATACATTCATATGCTTCATGAATTACCACAGAAAAGCCAACCGGCTCATTGAGGGCTTGTAAGCCAGCATCATCAATAGGAACAAACGTGATACCATGTTGCTTAAGCTTATTTAACGTACTTTGTGCAAGTTCTTTTGTATCTTCATCAAGGTTTTGCCAACATTCACTAGGGACACCAAGGCGTAATTCATCAAGTGCAATAGATGGCAAGTCAAACTCATCAGTCATAATACTGTCAAGTAAAGCTACGTCTGACATACACAATGCCATGGGGCCAACAGTATCTCTACTTTCAGCAATAGGGATCACACCATCATTAGCATATCGGCCAGCACTTGGACGTAATGCTGCACAGCCATTGAGTGAAGAAGGGATTCGCATCGACCCTCCGGTATCTGTACCTAAAGAGCCTAATGCCATACGAGCACCTAATGCTGCGGCACTACCAGAAGAGGAGCCACCGGCTACACGTGAACCATCATAAGGGTTACGTACACCAATACCGCTGCCTGTATTAAACGCTTGATTATAACCAGTAACACCAAAAGCAAGTTCGTGCATATTAGTTTTACCTAAGATAATGGCACCCGCTTCACGCAACTTATGTACAGTTGATGCATCTTCATTTGGTATATAGTGTGAGAAAGCAGGAGAACCCGCTGTACATCGTAACCCGGCAGTATGAATATTGTCTTTGATAACAATGGGAATACCACTTAGTGGTGGCATAATTTGACCATTTTTTCTTCGATCATCTGCACGCTGAGCAGCATCAAGCGCACCTTCACCGTCCAAGGTGACATATACATTTAATTCTTTTCCTGCTTCTGCACGCTCTAAACAGGCACTCACAAGCTCAACACTGGTTAGCTCTCCATTACGAAAAGCACTTTGTGCTTGTGCGATAGTCAAATCTGTCTGTGTAGATTGATACGTTGATTCAAACACTTTCATCTAAATTCTCCTTCTATGAGAAAGACTCTCAATAAACTTAAAATCACGGTTATATAATTGAATAATCAATTTTATAAATTAAATAGAACTGACACCTGAGTTAGCAGGTAAACCAAAATAAGACCCGTGGATCATTTAATTTACGCTGTAACAGGGGGTCGTAACTTATGCCAGTCAGTCACTTGTTGTACCGCCATACCCGCTCGGCAGAGTTCAGCATCCCCACCTTTACGGCCTATAAACTGACCACCGATAGGCATACCTGACTCCGTTTGTCCTATTGGAAAGCTAAGACATGGGTGTCCGGTGATATTGAAAGGGGCGGTGAATTCAATTAAGCGCTGATTCATATCAGCATCGTTAACGACGTTAGTTAGTTGTGCATGAGTGGGAGCCGCACAGGGTTGTACCGGTGCAAGTATCATATCAACATCATGTAACACAGTATCCATGGCACCATTAAAGCATTGTGCTTCTTCCAGCATACGTTGGTAATCAGTTGCACTTAACTGGCGTCCACTATCAATTAATCGGCTTAAATCTGGACCATATTGCTTATCGTGCAACGAGTAACTGTTTTCATGGGCAACAGCCATTTGTACACCGCATTGCGCTTCCCAATTTTTGCTGATTTGAGTTGCGTCAGGCATAGTGATTCGTTTTACTTTCCCACCACCAGCAAAAATCATACTGATTATTTCTTTAATTGCTTTTTGAATAACAGGATCAACACCATTATTTACCCACTCGAGATCGACTCCTACACACAAGCCCTTAAAGTTAGACTCAATGCTCGGAACTTCAAGACAAACAGTAGGTGAAGATGTTGGATCTAAAGCGTCATAGCCCGCTATGGTTGATAAAAAAAATAAAGTATCTTGTGCACTGCGGGTAATAGGGCCAACGTGATCCATACTAGCTGCCATTCTATTAACACCATAACCACTGACTCGACCCCATGTTGGCTTTAAGCCGGTTAGCCCATTTGCGGCACAAGAAAATCGAATAGAGCCACCGTTTTCAGTGCCTATTGCGCCATAACATAGTCCCGCAGCAGTAGCCACGCCTGCACCACTTGATGAAGCGCCTGCCCAATGAGTCGATCCCCACGGGTTATTAGGTGCCACAATATCTGGATGATGCATAACAGAGTCCCCCTCTGTCATTTGCAACTTACCAAGCATCACGGTACCTGCTTCACGCAACCGAGTAACAACGGTTGCATCATGTGTTGGGGTGTTTAATGCGTTAAGAGGCATACCATTGGTTGTCACAGCATTGGCTGTATTGATATTATCTTTAAACGCAAGAGGAATACCGTGTAAAGGACTTCGGCTGATCCCTTTTGCTAACTCATCTTCTGCTTCTTGAGCTTGTTGCAACGCAATATCTGTTGTCACACAAGCATAACTTTGTAAATGGTTATCTAGCGACTCGATACGCGCTATTTGTGCTTTCGTTACATCTACCGGAGATAGCTCTCGGGTACGAATTAATTGCGATAACTCGTGCATTTCTAAATAATGAATATCACTTGAATCATTCATTTATGATCTCCAACAAAACTTAAGGCCAAAGAAAAAACTCATCAAGATACAAAGCTTACGGATGAGTTTTCACAAAGGTAATAATTACAATTCAAGCTCACTACGAGGACGAGTTAATGTATCAATAAGGGCATAAAGAATTTTTTCCGCACAGGGCATTAAATCGGGGATATAAGTTGCTCCCATGCCACCAAGCCCTTCTGCTACTGGCAAAGGTGCTCCTGTTGCTGGCCATGGCCAGCCAATACGCGCTGTTGGTACGCCATAGCGACGTAAAGCTGCGCCATCAGTCTGTCCTGCAAGTAAGTCAGGCATGCCATGAGGACGCTCCTCGATGAACTCCCAACCACGCTTACATGACTGAATAATCCAATTTTCTGGATCTGTTGTACCACCAGGTACCGAGCCATATTGCTCCCAGTCAAGGTCAAGATCTGGAAAACGACTTTTCAGTTCTTCAATAAAGCTTGCGAATTGAGCTTTAACATCGGCTGGACTGACGCGAGGATTCACTCGCACATCAAAAAATATTTCAGTCACTGCGCTAGGGAAGCCAGGGCGTTCAACATCACCACCACGAACACCAGAAATCCAACCATGTGGCTGAATAACACCACTCGTGTTGCGTTCAGTATATTCAACAATCCATTTCTGTAACTCTGTTATCACCGTAGCAGAAGGAACAACTGAACTTCTAAAGTTTGGCAGGTTATGTGGAACACCCGCATAACCCAAAGTGCCTTTAACTTTTAATTTAAACCATGCCATGCCCGGCTCTTCATGAAATACCCAGTTCCATGGCTTCATAATGATTGCAAAATCCGGATACATACCACGGTTTAGCATATGTAAAACACCATTAGACATGCCTGCATTTCGTGACGTGATATCCACCGGCATACCACCATCCGCTATGCCTAAAATCAAATCACCGGTTAACGGGATATCAGCATCAATTAACGCATGAGCTACCTCTGTTAACGTAGCAACCATCGCTTTTGGGTTTGAAGAACCAAGTCCAAAGACCCAGTCATCTACTTGCTTTGCGCAAGGATTTAAATCAACTTCTTGCCCATCGCCGGTGAGTATTTCTTCACCGGGAGTTCGGTCAAGGTGAGTATCTATCGGGGCATACAACAAAACTGTTGCGCCACCGCCAGAGCCACTTCGCTCAGCCATGACATTGCCAGAGATATCACTCATCGGGTAATAGCGTGATTTCATGCCCATTTTTTCAAAGTGGTCAGTCATGAACTCACTTGCTTCACGCACTGCCCCTGTTGGACTATGAATATTGGTTAAATCAAATAATAGTTTTTGTAAACGTTCAGGGTCTAGTTTAGAACGTGCCTCTTGATACCATTTAGTTTGTTCCGGCGTAAAAGGTATTTTTTTAGTAAGTTCCATATCAACCTTCCTAGTTACTTGCAACGAATTGCTCTGCAAAGATATTTTCTGCCTTAACACCAAGTTCTATAAGACGCGCTGTAGCGCCATCAATCATAGGCTGAGGGCCACATAAATAAGCAACGGTATTGGGATCAGTAACATCTGCTTCTTGTAAAGGGCTAACCGGGTTTCCTAGATAATGTCCCTCTTTTGCCCCTTGATCGACACAAATTCTTGCTTCAAGGCTTGGTAACCATTGTTCTCTCAACTGAATATCATCTAAGCAAAATAATGCTTCTGGAGTTGCACAGCCAAAGCTAAGTAGCATCTTAGGTTTCACACCACTTAATTGGCGAATAGTATCGATAATGGATAAAATTGGCGCTAATCCCGTCCCACCTGCGACGAATATATGGGGAGCTCGTTTGTGCTCTTCGCGAAGGAAAAATGCGCCATATGGGCCCGTAAGCGTTAGTATTTGATCGACTTCTGCTCGCTCTTTGAGGTAGGTAGACATGACTCCACCGGGAATAAGGCGGATAAGGAATTCCATTTTAGGGAATTCTTTGTTGGTGCTAGAGGGAGAGTAACTACGTAAAGTGCCAACACCAGGTACATTAATTTGCATAAATTGCCCAGGTCTAAATTCCATGTAACTACCTTCGGCTAATTCTAAGGTTAAGCGAACGGTATTAACCCCTATGTGTTCAATCGAGTCAATAAAGGCATTTACTTCCTGTGCACTTGAAGTACCTACTTCACTGCCGTATGCCAAGTCAATACTACAATCAGCTTCAGCTTGAGAGACACACAGTAGACGCTGACCGAGCTCATGCTCACTACGAAGTAGAGTCGAGCTTTCACCATTAATAGTGGTAATTTCGCCTTTATCCAACGTACAAATACAACTTGAGCAGCTGCCTGAGCGGCATTGGTATAACAACGGCATTCCAGCCGCAAGTCCTTCATCAAGAATACTTTTGTTAGGTTGGACATTAAATTGTTTTGTAACACCATCAGAGAAATTTAGTGTTACCTTATGAGAATTTTCTTCTACGATTGGCGAGTTATGCTCAATCACTGTATCTTGTTTATTCATTAGTTTGATTACTCCATTCATTCTGACAGTTAATTATTAAAACGGGGTAATTCTAGTTATCACCTTAGTTTTTAATCTGTTCTTACTATAAAATATTTCAACTTCCAAACGCTCCAATAAATCACGTTCCTATCCTGAAAGTGCATCTTTGACAAGCATGTTTTAAAGAACAGAAAACCAACCTAAATAAAATTCAAATCAAGCAAAATCAACAAGTTAAAGGGAAACCAGAATGTTTTTAAAATATAACCTAGGTAATAAACGAGCATTTCAAGTGAAAAATCAAACCGATGACTCTCTGTTTCAAAAGTAAAGCTACGATTAATAATTAAGGGATATTGATAGATGAATAGAGAATATAAAACTAAGGTAGTGCAATAACAGGTGTTTTTGATTAACCTCACATATAGCTTCTGCCGATATACAAGGTCAAATTAGTGAATAAATGAAGGTGATATAATTATTTATAGATAATATTAAGTTGCTATTAACTTAGTAATGTTTCATAAGGCGTCTCGCCAAAGCGTCGTTTATAATCAGTGGAAAAGTGTCCTAAATGACTAAAACCCCAATTATAAGCAATGGTTATAACCTTATCTTGTCCTACACAAGCACGCTTTAAATCTTCATGTACATACTGAAGCCTCACTTCTTTCAAGTGACGCATTGGCGTAGTATTTCTGTATTTACGAAATCCGGTAAAAAGGGCTCTACTGCTTACACCAGCATATTCAGCCATATCATTTATTGCGATAGGCTTATGAGCGTTGTCCTGAATATAGTGCTCTACTCGTTTTACAAAATAAGGAGCAATTGACACGGAGTCATTATGGATTACAGATGAGTAATTATTATGCTGATTGGTTAATAGCATATTGACTAGCATGTTCTCAAACTGAGAGACCATTATTGGAGATAAATCTTCTTCACGAGAAATAAAATCAAAAATCCAACCAACCATGCTCATCCATTGAGAGCCTACTTTTGTTTCAGACAACATCGATGAATCAAACTTGATATCTTTATTTAACGTGAGGTTTAAAATCTGTTGGCAGTTTTTTTCAATTAACTTTTTATCCACACGAATGATTAACTTTTCAGTATCAGACTCATGATTCATTACTGACTTAACATTAGGGTTAATAAACCCAAAAACTTTTGGTGAAGATAAAACTTTATCATTTCCTAAGGTTATTTTTTCTACACCACGAATAGGCATTTGAATAAGTAAAAAATCTTCAAACACAACCGGGCTAATCGTTACTTCAGCGCCATAACTAATTCGCCCAACACCTATTCCACCAAGTTTTCGATAAAAAATACTGGCATCAACAGATTTATTAGCATTGCTGAGTTTTAATTCATTTTCACATAATATTTCTGCAGCACTTAAACGAACTTCTTCTAGATCATTCGAGCGACAAACCTCATAGTTAGAAAGCACTACCTCAGGAGGTGTAACTGGATTGAATTTTAATTGATTCATACACATAGCGCCTTATTTTAAATTGATAAGTTTATATTTAGTACTGTCCTTAACTTTAAAAATTCTTGCTTACAAGCTATATCGCTATTTTTCATTTATTAAATAGATAAGAAATAGTACCTCCTTGGTTTAACCTTGCTACAAGCACCATTTTCTTATTCCATTAATGTTGGTGTATTAAAACCTTACTAAAAACAATGTTTTAATACTATATCTAAGGTTAGAGATTAATTCGCATTGCGATATTTGTACATTCAAACTTTATCTATCAAATTCAATCTAATGTAATTTATGGTAATGTTTTAACAACAAATTAATATCGTAACGTGAGTAATTCTTTTTATACTTAGCAACAAATAAAGTTGATTTAAATCAATGAATGGTAATTTTTGCGAAAAACGTATATTGTAAATAAACGTGAATTTACCTGTGAACAATATAATAATTAAAAGGTATAACTATTTAACTATGAATAAGATAATTTTTCCAAGCGTTGAAGATCACCTCAATGGGTTGAAGGGGTTTGATATGCATGCAATGCAATTATCTTCTGGTAAATTTTTGTGCCAACAAAGAGATTTACAGTTACCTAAACTAGTATTGGGTGATCGATTTATTAACACCTCTGTGCAATATCATAGTGTATTGCAACAAGATTGGTTTTATATTCTCATTCCTAGACATAATGATGAAGTCTCTGTGAATGGCCATAAGATAAGTCTAAATCAACCACTCATCTTGACTGAAAGCCAAGAAGCCTTAGTTCAAGTCCCTGATAATTATTATGCTTTCTATATTATTATTACGAATGATGAATTAAAAAAATATTTTGATGAAGAAACTATAGAGCATTTTAAAAACACCCTATCAAAACAAAACTTTTTAAAAAACACATTTATCCAACCTGATAACAATTTACAGCATTTATGCACGTTAATAGAAGCTCTACTTAACAAGAGTAAATATTTAAGTTTTCAAGCAGTTTTAGATAGCCAAGAAAAAATAATAGAATCGTTATGTCAGCTACTAACATTTAGTACGCTTTTACCAGATATTCACAGAGTTAATATGTCGACAAGACTAGCTATTGTTAACCGAGCTTTAAAACATATACATAAAAGTAATTTTCTTAATATAACTATTTCTGAATTAGCTAAAATCAGTTGCTGTTGCATTCGAAGCTTAGAGTACGCTTTTAAATCAATACTCAGTATGACTCCTAAACAGTACTTAACTAAAAGAAGATTTCAATTAATTCATGCTACTTTAAAACAAAAAAAGGATACACCTATTAATCAAATTCTTAAAAACTATGGTGTTGTAAACCAGGGGCGCTTTGCTAAGGAGTATTTAAGATTTTATGATGAATATCCTCATCAAACCCATAGTAAAGCACCTTACTTATAGCTTATGAACATTGAAGAATTTTTATTTTACATAAATCTATGTCAACCTTCACGTCAATTGAACCTATTTCTCTCCAAGACCTAATAGCTCAACCACAATGTTAGCAGCGGTGCTACATTGTCAAAAGTAGTTTAAGTATGTTCTGAAAATCATTCAGAAGTAAATATTGCACTTAGTGAGGAGGCAGTTTTACTGTAAATTCTTCATAATTTCTTAGAAACTTTTTATAGATACTCAAATAACAAGTCAGCTTAGGTTATGCTAGATAATATTTTGCACCACCGTTTTAACAGGTAATCATCATGAGCTATTTTAAAAAACACGGCCAATTAATAGAGCAAGCCGTTGAAGCCATCCACGACCGTGGATTTTACACTCCTTACCCAGAACACCATAAAGCCTATGGTGAAGATGGTATGAGCAAGGGAGAAACACAATATCATAGTCATCTGGGTAAGCGCTTTGACGTCTTAGAAAATAGTAATGACAGCGCCCAATGGGTCGGTGGCGAACAGTCTCCCTATACTGACGAAGCATTAGGAGTCACCTATCCTAGCCACAATGCGGAAACCTGGGTATCGCGCGCTCAAGCAGTTCGTAAGTGCTGGAAAAAAACCTCGGCTGACGACAGAGCTGGTTTGCTCGCTGAAGCACTTGATCGTCTCCAATCACGTTATTTTGAATTAGCCTATGCCACCATGCACACCACAGGTCAGGCATTCATGATGGCATTTCAAGCATCAGGCCCTCATAGTAATGACCGTGCACTAGAAGCCCTTGCACTAGCCTGGCACGAACAAAAACGTTTTCCACAAGCCATAGCGTGGGAAAAGCCTATGGGTAAAAGCAGCCTTGTGTTGGATAAAAATTATACTGCGGTGCCCAAAGGTGTTGGCTTGGTCATCGGCTGTTCTACTTTTCCGGTTTGGAACACAGTGCCGGGGTTATTTGCCAACCTAGCAGCGGGCAACCCTGTAATCGTTAAACCTCATCCAATGGCCATATTGCCTATTGCGATAGTTGTTGCCACCCTACGTGACGTATTACGTGATAGTGATTTGCCAGAGGATATTGTGCAACTAGCAGCCGATACAATCGAGGCACCCATTAGTAAAAACCTAGCGGAACATCCTTTAGTCAAACTCATTGATTTTACCGGTGGCAATGCCTTTGGCGATTACGTGGAGTCACTCTCTGGTAAAACCGTTTTCACAGAAAAAGCAGGTGTTAATAGTGTCATTCTCGATTCCGTGACCGATCTAGATGCCGTATTACAAAATTTGGCCTTTTCACTTTGCCTTTATTCGGGACAAATGTGTACAGCGCCACAAAACTTCTTTATACCCGAGCAAGGTATACGCGAAGGCGAACAACTTATTCCTTTTGACGAAGTCACCCAGCGTTTTAAACAAGCGGTCGATAATATTGTCAACAACCCAAAAATGGGTCCAGGTACGCTAGCCGCCATACAAACCCCTGCAACACTAACCCGGGTACAAAATTATGAACAACTCGGCGCCAAAGTATTACGCATACCAGAGCCAGTTGAACAGCCTGGCTTTAAAAACGCGCGCTCTATTTCCCCAGCGATGTTAATAGTTGAAGCCAATCAATCAGATATCTACAGCCAAGAATTATTTGGACCAATTTTCTTTTTGGTGCGTACTAAAGATACGACACAATCGATTGAATTAGCCGCATCATTGGCGAGTGAAAAAGGCGCCTTAACCTGTGGTGCCTATACAATAGATGAAAAAATTGAAGCGCATATTCGCGATGCGATGGAAGATGCCTACACTCAAGTATCTTTCAATTTAACCGGCTTTATTTGGATTAATCAGGCTGCTGGGTTTTCAGATTTTCATGTTTCAGGCGGCAACCCGGCCGGTAATGCCACTTTTGCTAATCCAGAATATGCGAATAAACGCTTTGTTTGGGTACAACATCGAAAATTACGCAGTTAAAAAGGTATCTTCGATAATCGGTCTGTAAAAAGTTAGTTAATTTATACAGACCGACAACAAACTATCAAAAAAAGTAACTACATTCTTTAGAGAAGATCATAGTGAATGGCTGTGAATTATTGATTTTGAGAGTTTGCTATGAATCAACCAATATCTTACATCATAGTTAGTTGACATGATTTTTAAATTTTGATTTGTTATTATAAAAACAGCATATTGAAGTATTACTCAAAAGTGGAAAATAATTGAACTCAAACCAACCAACTATTCTTTGGCACGACTACGAGACTTGGGGAATTTCACCCAAAGTAGACAAACCTTCTCAGTTTGCGGGGATCAGAACCGATTTAGATCTCAACATTATTGGTGAGCCTGAAATGTTTTACTGTCAGCCACCTCAGGATTACTTGCCCCATCCTGAAGCGTGTTTGGTTACCGGTATTACGCCACAAAAAGCACAGCGTGAAGGATTAACTGAGGCTGAGTTTGCTAATAAAATTAACACCTTGTTTAGTGTTCCTAATACCTGTGTTGCGGGTTATAACAATATTCGTTTTGATGATGAAGTATCACGCTACCTGTTCTATCGCAATTTCTATGACCCTTATGCTCGTGAATGGCAAAACGGTAATAGTCGCTGGGATATTATAGATATGGTACGCGCCTGCTATGCACTTCGCCCTGAAGGCATTAACTGGCCTACAGTTGAGCGTGATGGTGAGCAGGTGGTTAGTTTTCGTTTAGAGTTGCTCACTCAAGCAAACGGCATTAGTCATGAGTCAGCGCATGATGCTATGTCTGATGTTTATGCCACTATTGCTATAGCTAAATTGATAAAAGAAAAACAGCCAAAACTTTATGATTTTATCTTCAACTTAAAAAGCAAAAAACAAGTTGCTGAATTAATTAATGTTGCAGATATGACCCCTATTGTTCATACCTCAAGTAAAATATCATCGCTACACGGATGTACTAGTTGGTTTGCACCGATCAGTTATCATCCGGTGAATAAGAATGCTGTGATTTGTATCGACTTGGCGCAAGATATTGAACCATTATTAACACTGACCAGCGAAGAAATTAAAGCGCGCTTGTATACTCGCTATGATGATTTAGCACCTGATGAAAAGCCAATTCCTGTCAAATTGATCCACATTAATAAGTGCCCTATTGTTGCGCCAGCAAAAACATTATTACCAGAAAATGCCGAACGATTAGCTATTCCGCGTGATTATTGTTTAGAAAATTTAGCTATTTTGAAAAAGCATGCTGAATTGAGAGATAAGCTAAGTGATGTTTTTGCTACCTCAGATTTTGATAATACCGATGTGGATGCTGAACAAGCCTTGTATGGCGGTAGCTTCTTTAGCCACAGTGATAAAGCGCAAATGGATATTTTACGCGGCTTAGCTCCTGAACAACTTGCTAATCATCCATTTAATTTTCAAGACGACCGATTACCCGTATTATTAACGCGATATCGAGCACGTAATTATCCTCATACGTTATCCACTGAAGAGCAGCAAAAGTGGCAGCAGTATTGCCAAAATAAGTTGCAATATGGTGGCAAAGGCATTTTAAGTCTTGATGAGTTTATGATTAAAATTGAAAATTTAGTTCATGAGCACGAAGAAAATAAAAGTAAAATGTCTGTACTCAAAGCTCTATATGAATATGTACAAGGTTAAAAATCACAATTAGGGATATAACAATTCCCCCAGAGTAATAACAACGTAGTTACTCTGGGTATTTTTCATTAGACTTTTAATTCACTAATTTTTTAATGTACGTGATACTCTATTCTTTCAACATAATATAAATTATAAATTAACGATTTTGTATGACAGAGCTAAAAAATATAACCCTAATAGCACTAGGCTCATACTTACTTGCCTTTGGTGTGACATTCTTTTTAATTCCCGTCAACATTGCGACCGGTGGAACACCGGGAATGTCTATAATATTACATTATTTAACTGATATACCTACTGCACTAGCGATGGTGCTAATTAATATCCCTCTTGTCCTCGCAGGGCTTAAATTCATAGATTTTCAGTTTGCTATACGCACCGTTCTCGCCATTATTTTCACCGCTAGTTTGGTTGAAGTTCTGCCAAGAGTAATTACCTTTCCTCCCATTGAGAGTATTTTACTATCAACAATTTATGGTGGTTTGTGTATCGGAGCGGGTATCGCCATAGTAATGAAAGGTGAAGCATCTGCAGGCGGTACAACCATTGTTGCTCAGATAGTTGCCCGTTATTCTTCATTTAGATCAGCACAAGTTATTATGTTTTTCGATATGATTATCATCATAGCGGTTGCTATCATATTTAAAGACATGGAATTGGCATTGTGGAGCCTAATAGGTATTTATGTCACAAGTAAAGTTATTGATAAGATTTTAACCGGAGCCGTTACTGAAAAAGTAGTTCATGTGGTTTCAAATAGCACAGACAGTATTGGACAAGCGATTTCACAAGAGTTAGGTCGCGATGGAACTATTTTAACGGGTAAAAATTTAATGAAGCAAAACGAGAGAAAGATTCTCTTAGTTGTTGTGGGGGCTCGTCAAATTCCTAAATTACAAACCATAGTATTAAGCCGTGATGAAGATGCTATTGTACTTGTTATGGATGCTTCAGAAATGATTGGTTCAACCGCTCATACAACAACATAGAACATTACACTAGCTTTATTCACTAATAAAAAACCGGCAGATTAGTATCAGCCGGTTTTAAAAAATCTACATACGATTTGTTGTCGTATCACTTTATAAACTTAGGATCTTTAAAGCGACTAATTAAGCTTGAGGTATCCCAACGATTACCACCATTTTCTTGAATTTCTTTATAAAAACCATCTACCATTTCAGTCATTGGTAATGAAGCATCATTCTTCTTCGCTTCTTCAAAAGCAATGGCTAAATCTTTACGCATCCAATCAACCGCAAAACCAAAGTCATATTCTCCTGCGAACATTGTTTTATAGCTGTCTCTTATACACATCTCCGAGCCCACGAGACGT
>CAJXUT010000002.1 GCA_913061365.1 uncultured Colwellia sp. | reverse complement strand
TCAGATGTGTATAAGAGACAGTAAACAGATTATTCCCTGAATTTTTTTTAGCTTCAGACTTGGCCTTTGAAGCTAAATCTGCGATTTGGTGATATGAAACATAGCATGCAGCATCAGGCTGAATAACACCTATTGCTAAGCTAACTAACGGGTGAAATACCTCATTACCTCTTCTATCAAGTGCACTATAACCTTGTTGATTTTGATGTTCTTTATTTATAAATACTAAACTTTGTTTAGCAAAGTTATGTAGTATTTTTTGACAAATAGCCTCTACATTATCGCTTTTAAACATGATTATAAAATCATCACCACCGATATGACCAACAAAACAATGTTGATTATTGGTATTGACCATAATGCAATCAGCCAACGCTTTAAGTAATAAATCACCTTTCGCATAACCATAAATATCATTAAAGGGTTTAAAGTGATTTAAATCTAAATAAGCGATGTGGAAATTACTTTGTTTGCTTAGCATGTAATCAATTTCTTTTTCTATAACAACATTACCAGGTAAACCTGTAAGAGGATTAGCATAGCGAGCTTTTTCTAGTTTTGAATCAGTAATACTTCTAAGTAAATCACGAGGTGAAACAACGCCAAGGTAATGTCCATTTTCAATAATAATACTTGGATGTGTAAATTCTGAATTTGCTCTTGCTGTAAGTAAGGCACTTACTTGTTCTAAAGGCATTGTATGCTCAATAATCATAGCTTTACTGAACATGACATCGACGACTTTCTTTTTCGCAAATAAAGCACGTCCGTAAATATCAGAATAGGACTCCATCAGTTCATTACGATAAATCATACCTAATGGTTTTTCCCCTTTAAGTACAGGAATTGCATGTATGTGGGGACTTTTGGTAAAAACATCGTAGGCGTCATTAACACTTTGATCAGCGTTAATTGTCAGTGCTGATGTGACAAGTGTGGCAATAGTGCCTAAGCGAGACTCTTTTTCAGCGTATGAACAGGTATTAAGCTTTGGGTAGATTGTTGCAGGCAATTCACTCGGTTTAGCTAAGAAGAATCCCTGACTATAAATCATACCCAGTTCACGAAGTAGTTCAAACTCTTCTTTTGTTTCAATGCCTTCTGCAATAACATGAGCATTAGATATACGGCCTAATTCAAAAAGAATTTTGAGAAATTCTCTTTTCATTACATCTTTATCACATTGCTCGATAAAATAACGGTCAATTTTGACAATATCGGGACGAAGATAACTCCATTGTTTAAGGCCGGAATAACCAGCTCCTAAATCATCAATAGCAATATCAAAACCAAATTGTCGATATTTGTTCAATGTCTTTAGCAGTATATCGTTATTTGGAAAAGGAGATTTTTCACTGATTTCAATAACAACTTGTTGAGGTGGTAAACCAGATTGCTCTACTAATTTAATTGTTTCACCATGAGGGTGATCTTTATTTAGCATGACATTTAAGCAAATATTTATAAATAATTTGCCTGTTAACTTTAGCTCAACAAATTGAGAAATGGCATTTGCACGACAAAGTAGATCAAGCTCTGATAATAAGTTATTTTCTTCGGCGGCTTGGAATAGTAGATCAGGAGAATATAAAGGGCTTTTTTCAGGGCCACGGGTGAGTGCTTCGTAACCAACAATCACTTCATTTTCAATATCAAAAATTGGTTGGAAAACTGTTGTGATAAGTTTATCTGATATTATCGTTCGAATTGTTTCTTTCATTAAATTATCTCGCTATTCATTACGAGAGTACTTTAATTCTTTCATGTGACAATTTTATTACAGCGAAAGGAGATTAACTAACAGCACTTGATATGCTGCTAGTTAATTGTTTACTTAGTTTTTGCCAATGTTTATGCCTTAGTTGCCGCCTTCATTTTATTAATAAAATCAGACAACTCAGTTATCATTTTTGCATTATCAGCTAAATTGTTTTCAATAATTTTTACAACGGCTGAGCCACTTATAGCACCATCAGCTCCCGCAATAAATGCATCTTTAACTTGTTGTGGTGCTGAAATACCAAATCCTAAGACAGGCGGCGCAGCATGATATTCTTTGAGTTTATTAATTAAGTTTTTTGCTGGAGACTCTGCTTGAGTCTTTTCTTCAATAACATCAACACCCGTAACACCGGCACGGCTTAACACATAGGTATAGCCGCGACTGTATGAAGATACTTCACGTAAAGTATCTTCACTAGCGTTTGGTGGAGCAATAAAAATAGGTGCAACGCCATGTTTTAATGCAGCTTCTCTAAAGGGGAAGCTTTCACGAATGGGTAAATCAGCAATAAGCACTGAATCTACACCTACTGCTGCCATATCTTTATAAAAGTTATCGATGCCTCGTGCAAAAACTAAATTACCATACAATAATAAGCCAATAGGGATATTAGGTGCATATTCACGCACTTTAGCCAGTATATCAATACAAAGATCAGTATTCATACCCGAGTTTAATGCACGTAAAGCAGCCATTTGAATGGTGATACCGTCAGCACTTGGATCTGAAAAGGGAATACCTAACTCTAGTGCATCAGCACCGGCATCAATTAAAGTCTTTATAACTTCAAATGATTGTTCTGCATTAGGATCGCCAATGGTAACAAAAGGAATAAAAGCTTTTTCATTTTTCTCAGCTAATTCAGCAAACGCTTGTTGATAACGGTAACCAGCTTGTGGTGTGGATTGGTTGTTACTTGCTTGTTCCATTACGCTTCTCCTCTGTGCTTAACACCTGTGCTGTTATCTTGTTCATTAGGGTTTAATACTGCATGAACGTGAGCTAAATCTTTATCGCCTCTACCTGATAGGTTTACTAGGTATATAGTTTCTGTGGTTGCTGTTTCTGCCATTTTAAGGGCTTGTGCTAACGCATGAGAAGACTCAAGAGCAGGGATAATCCCTTCATTTTTTGCTAATGTTTGAAAAGCTTCTAACGCTTCATCATCATTAATTGGTACATATTGAGCTCTACCGGTTTCTTTTAAGAAAGCATGTTGAGGACCTACCGCTGGGTAGTCGAGTCCTGCAGAAATCGAATAAGATTCTTCAATTTGTCCGTATTTATCTTGCATGATGTAAGTGTAATTACCATGAAGCATACCCTTGCTGCCAGCAACTAAGGTTGCGCCATGTTGATTAGTATCAATGCCTTTACCGCCAGCTTCAACACCAATAAGTTTTACTTCTTCATGTTGAATAAAGTCATTGAACATGCCGATAGCATTAGAGCCACCGCCTACAGCAGCGATAACGTAATCAGGTAATCGTCCTTCTTCATCAAGAAATTGAACTTTGGCTTCTTCACCGATCATTTTTTGGTATTCACGTACAATTGTTGGGAATGGATGTGGGCCTGCAGCGGTACCTAATAAATAATGAGCATTTTCATAATTAGCAGACCAATCCCGTAATGCTTCATTAACGGCATCTTTTAACGTACCTGAACCAGCCGTTACCGGGATAACTTCTGCGCCCATTAACTTCATACGAAAAACATTGGGTTGTTGACGCTGACAGTCCACAGCGCCCATATAAACTTTACATTTTAAGCCCAACAATGAACAAGCTATCGCTGTTGCTACGCCATGCTGTCCTGCACCTGTTTCAGCAATAATTTCAGTTTTTCCCATGCGTTTAGCAAGTAAGGCTTGGCCTAACACTTGGTTGGTTTTATGAGCGCCACCGTGTAGTAAATCTTCACGTTTTAAATAAATTTTAGCTAGCGGATTTTTAACTATGTTTCTACAACAAGTTAAAGGAGTAGGGCGACCCGCATATTTGGTTAATAAATTATTAAACTCAGTTTGAAATGCTTCATCAGTTTGAGATTCAATGAAAGCTTGCTCTAATTGCTCTAAAGCAGGTACTAATAATTCACCAACAAACATGCCACCAAATTCGCCAAAATAGGCAGGTAATGTTTCTTTCACTTTGTTATTTTTGGTATTACTCATTTTCTAATAATTCCTTATTTGCGCAAAAACTTGTGAAAGTTTTTCGCTTGATTTTATACCTGGGCTCGTTTCAACGCCTGAGTTGAGATCGAGTCCAAATAAATCTAATTGGGTTAATTGCTGAAGGGCTAATTGGATATTGTCGTTATTAAGGCCACCGGCTAAAAAGCTTTGAGACAAATCTTGGTCACTGGCTGATAATACATTCCAATCAAATGATTGCCCTGAACCTGGCGACTTACCATCAAGTACATGATGAGCAACTTGTTGACTTAACTTAGGTACATTCGTTTGTACTGGCGTAGCTTGCCAAGTTTCACAATATTCAAGGTTATTTTCTGTTAATTGTTGTTTAAGCATAGAAACGTAAGACTCATCTTCGCTGCCATGTAATTGCACTGCCGATAGCTTGAGGCTACTAACTAGATCAATAATGTCAGCGATTGGATGGTTAACAAATACGCCAACATAATCTAAATGTGGTGTGCTGTTTACTATTTCTAATGCTTGATTTTTTGTGACAACACGAGGTGATTTTTCAGCGAAAATCAAGCCACCAAAGCGCGCACCAGATTTTGCTGCAAGTGCAGCATACTCAGGTTTTGTTAATCCACAGACCTTATTATCACCAAAAATAAGTTTACGGCAGGCTAAATCAATATCGCTATAACGATTATTATCCATCGCCATTAATGAACTACCAACGAGGAAACCATCAACGGCTGGGGCTAATTCACGTACTTGAGCGTTGCTGTAAATACCCGATTCTGAAATGATTATGGTATCGTCAGGTAAGCTCGGTGCTAGATCAAAAGTACGAGCAATATCAGTACTTAAATCACGTAAGTTACGGTTATTAATACCGATCATTTTTGCTTTTAATGTAATGGCTCTTTCACATTCATCTAGCGTCGATACTTCGGTGAGCACGGCTAAATTATATTGCTCAGCAACATTCGCCAGTGTTAAATATTCTTCATCTGATAACACACTTAGCATTAATAATATTGCGTCTGCACCATAATAGCGGGCTAAATAAACTTGATAGCTATCAATGAAAAAATCTTTATTTAATACCGGACAGTTAACTGTTTCAGTAACAGTTTTAAGGTAGTCAAAATTACCTTGAAAATACTTTTCGTCAGTTAGTACAGAAATAGCCGCTGCATATTTATCATAGGTTTGGCAAATTGCTTTAACATCAAACTCAGGACGAATTAAGCCTTTTGAAGGAGATGCTTTTTTACACTCCAAAATAAATCCAGCCTCAGGTTTATCTTCAGTACGTTTCAGAGCAGCGTACATATCCTTTTTTGTCGGAGTCAGTTCATCAATAAAACTTGCTAAAGGTTTTTCCTTTTTAAGCGCTTCTATTTCAATACGTCTATTTGCCGTTATTTTTTCTAATATGTTTGCCATGTTACTTGCTTTCCTCATCAACACTTTCTTCATTAGAGAGGGATATCAGTAACTCTAACGTAGTTAAACCTTTACCACTTTTTAAAACGTCACTAGCAAGTTGAGCAGCGGCTTTTAAATCTTTAGCTTTGTCATGTAAGTAAAGTAGAGCTGCACAGTTAATAATAACCGCTGCATTATGTGCTTCTTGACCATTGCCTGATAAAATAGCCTTTATAATGTCAGCATTTTTTTGTGGTGTGCCCCCTTTAATATCTTCTAGGGAATAATTTTTTAGACCAAAATCTTGTGGTGAGATCGTGCGCTCAATTAATTGTTCACCTTTAATTTCAACTACTTGCGTTTCGCCGTGAAGTGCTATTTCATCTAAACCACTACCGTAAACAACAAAAGCACGTTCAACACCGGTTAGTTGTAATGCTTCAGCCATAGGCATTAATAACTCAGGCGTATAAACACCTAGAAGCATAATGTTAGGGTAAGCGGGGTTAGCTAGCGGGCCTAATATATTGAATAAGGTACGTACACCCATCGCTTTGCGTACAGCTGCTGCATGTTTAAAACCACTATGATAAGCGGGCGCATATAAAAAGCATAAATTTGCCTTATCTAAACAATTACTGGCCGTTTCAGGTGACATCATTAAATTAACACCAAAGGCTTCAAGTAAATCTGCAGAGCCAGACATACTAGACACACTGCGGTTACCATGTTTTGCTATTTTTAAGCCGCATGCAGCCGATAAAACGGCAGCTGTCGTTGAGATATTAATGGTATTTGCACCATCACCGCCGGTACCAACACAATCAGCAACGGTATTTTTTTGTGGTGGAAATGCAGTTGCTGCAGCTTTGATTGCAATGGCTGCGCCTGATATTTCAGTAGGTGTTTCACCTTTCATTTTAAGTGCAGTTAACACACTGGCTAATAAAATAGGGTCAGTTTCACCGTTAAGCATTTGTTCAAAAAATGCAGTGATTGTTGCTTGCTCTAGATCTTGACCGTCAACTAAGGTTGCTAAAATGTCTTTCATGTTATGCTCCTTGCGCTTTGGTGTTTAAGCGCTCGCTTAAAGCGAGTAAATAATCGAAACTTTGTGCCAATAAGGTTGTGCCAAAAGTTGTTAAAATAGATTCAGGGTGAAATTGATACGCTAATACGGCATCCTCTTCATGACAAATAGCCATCGGCATATCATTAAAATCAGCAATAACTGATAAGGTTTTGGGCACGTTTTTTCCTACGAGGGAATGATAACGCGCCACGGGTAATGGATTTTGAATACCAGCAAAAGGACCACTTTCACTATGATTAACAGCAGATGCTTTGCCGTGAACAATTTCATCAGCGCGATCAACACTGCCGCCATAATGCTCGATTAGTGCTTGATGACCTAGGCAAATACCTAACATTGGAATTTTTCCTGCGCACAGCTTTATTAGTGCCATTAAGCACCCAGCATGGCTTGGATCACCCGGCCCAGGTGAGAGTACTAAAATGATATTTTCATCATTATTTTTGCTATGTTCAAGCATCTTATTGAAAATAAATTCTGCGCTTAGCGTGTTGCGATAAATAGTAGGATCAAAACCTAAACATTGAAATTCATCCACAAGATTATAAGTAAATGAATCAAGGTTATCGAGCATAAATAATTTAGTTTTTTGTTTGTTACTTTCAACACTATTAGTCATTAGTTTGCTCCTTGTGCTGAACTTGACGCTTTATTTGAAAGCAATACAGCACTGATAACGGCTTGTGCCTTTTGTCTAGTTTCATCTGCTTCACTTTGAGGAACAGAGTCATAAACAACACCTGCTCCTGCTTGCACATGAGCAATATGATCTTTAACAAAAGCAGAGCGAATGACAATACAGGTATCCATCTCACCTTCACCGGTTAAATAACCCACAGCGCCGCCATAACTGCCGCGTCGTTTACCTTCTACTTCTCTAATAAGTGAGGTTGCTTTGATTTTAGGTGCACCTGATAATGTGCCCATATTCATACAGGCTTGATAAGCATGTAAAGCATCGAGTTCTTCAAGTAAGGTTCCACACACACGAGAAACCAAATGCATGACGTGGGAGTATCTATCAACCTTGAGTAAGTCAGCCACATGGCGAGTACCCGCTTTACAAACACGAGCAATATCGTTTCGCGCTAAATCAACCAACATAATATGTTCAGCTGATTCTTTTTTATCTTGTCGTAATTCTAGTTCTATTCGCGAATCTAAATCTAAAGAAATGCTACCGTCTTTGTTAAAGCCACGTGGGCGAGTACCAGCAATAGGGTAAATTTCAACTTGGCGTTTGCCTTCTGGTGAATCTTGTTGGTATTTTATGGCTGACTCAGGTGATGCGCCAAACATACAAAAATCACTATCTTTAAGGTAAAACATATAAGGACTAGGATTACTTATTTTTAATGCTTGATAGGCGGCAATACTGTCAATACAAGGCAAAGAAAAAGTACGAGAAGGAACAACTTGAAAAATATCACCAGCACGAATATTTTCTTTTAATTGATTAACCGTATTACAAAAGTCTTCATCACTTATATCAACAGAGACTTTTTGTGATTCAGTAGGACTAATTTTCAGTGCAGAAGAAGATTTAACCGCCGCTAGTGATGGAATATGTTCAGGCGTTATGCTTGTTGATAGTTGTTGCTTTATATCATTTACACGTGCGTTAAGTTGTTGATGAACTTGTGCTTGAACGTTTGGCGACTCAGCAGAAAATATATTAGCGATAATTTCAGTGCTTTTTACTTCATGATCAATAATTACTAGAGTTTCAGCTAGGTAATAAACAAAGTCTGGGCAAGTATTCTCGCCTTCATTTACTTCAGGTAAAGGCTCGCTCATTGAAATCATGTCAAAGGCAAAGGCACCGCCAAGAAAAATAGCAAAGTGATGATTGTCGTGATTTTTAATTCTGTTAAATAAGCGTAGACTTTCAAAAGGGTTTATCGCCATTAAGCGTGCTTTTTCGTCTAGCTCGGTAGGAATATTGCCAAAGACAGCGGTTAAGGTTTGCTTATCGTCTGTCAGTGTTAATTGCGCATGGGGTGCAAGTTGCGCTGCAGCAAATTGGAGTGCTGCTTGACCGTTTAACGTTAACGCAGTGTAGGTAACGGTATTGCCATTACAAACAATTTTTACTGCCGCATCGGTAAGTAATAAACTTTTTAATAAGTGCTTTTGCGTAATTTCTGCTGATTCAAGCAGTAAATTATTTTCTTTGTCATGGCAAAGTAGCTGATAAACACTTAATGGATCGCTTTGGTAATTTGCGTTATCTGTCTGTGTTGAAACGCTGATCAAATTTGGGTTGTATTGTGTCATGGTACTCTTCTTGAAATTTTAAAGTTCTAGGGTGTCATCCGGCGTAAATTGGCTGTAGCCACCAAAGAAACCATGTTCTTGTTTTGTTCATTGTAAATCCTGTTGTCTAGTTTATATAAAAATAAAGTTTAAAACGAAAAAAACCCGCTAATTTAAGCGGGTTTTTGAAATTTGTTTATTGTTCTGTTTAGCTTTTTATTTCAGCTTTAACAAGATACATGCAATTATCACAACCCGATTATAGAGAGTTATGCCACCACCAACGGTTGTTAATTAAATTAAATTGCTTTGTTTGTATCATTATTTTGTTCTTCTCAGTAAACTTGCGGATATTATTTTGTAGTGCTTTTATCAATTTTAAGCCTACTTGCAAGAAAGTCCCTATAGAAGACCTTATTATGGCGTTGCTGTCAACTACTGATTTCCCTTTAACTATTGAAAAGTGCGATGGTTTCTCTCATGGCCGAATCGATTTACATAGTCACACCCATTGCTCTGACGGTAGTTTGTCGCCACAAACCTTGATAGATAGGGCGGTTAATTATCAAATTGATGTGTTAGCGATTACTGATCACGATACCTTGGCTGGAATTGATATAGCACAGCGCTATATCAATGAACAAAATGTTCCAATAACCTTAATATCAGGTATTGAAATATCGACGGCTTGGCAAGGTTTTGAAATTCATATTGTTGGTCATAATTTTGATAAAGATAATGTTCATCTACAGCAATTGATCACTGAACAACAACAAGCCCGTGAACAAAGAGCGATAACCATTGGCGAAAAGCTGAAACAATGTGGTTTTCCCAATGCGTATGAAGATGCGAAAAAGCTCGCTGGCGAAGGTTCAATTACGCGTGCGCATTTCGCTAAAGTATTATTTCAGCAGGGACATGTAAGTACGATGCAAAAGGCTTTTGATAAATATTTAGGAAAAAAAGGTCGTAATACGCAAAAAGCTTATGTGAAACCAAATTGGTGTTCTATTGAGCAAGCCATTGAGGCAATTCACTCTGCCGGTGGTAGTGCTGTGATGGCACATCCCATTCGTTATGATTTATCTGCTAAGTGGCTAAGACGCTTAATTGTGCATTTTAAAGAGTGTTCGGGTGATGGTTTAGAAATAGTTTTACCGCAAATGAATCCCCAACAAAGACAAACAATGTTAAACTACTGTTTAGAATATGATTTGCATGCATCTACGGGATCTGATTTTCACCATCCTAATAATAAGTGGTCAGATTTAGGAAGAAACCTAACCCTGCCTGATGGTGCAAAACCCGTTTGGGCATTATGGTCGTAAATTGTAGTTTGGACTTTTTGTCAAAACTATTACAAAAGGAAAGTAGTATGAGCCAATTTTTTTACGTACACCCAGATAACCCTCAAGGTCGCTTGATGCAACAAGCCGTTGCGATCATTAATAAAGGTGGCGTTATTGTTTATCCTACTGATTCAGGTTATGCCCTTGGCTGTCATTTAGGGGATAAAAAAGCGTTAGAGCGTATTTGTCAGATAAGAAAAATAGATAAAAGTCATAACTTTACTTTGGTCTGCCAAGATTTATCACAACTTTCAGAATATGCTCGAGTAGACAATAGTGCTTACCGGTTATTAAAAAGTAATACGCCAGGTGCTTATACTTTTATCTTTATGGGTAGTAAAGATGTTCCTAAACGGCTATTAAATCCTAAAAAGAAAACCATCGGTATTCGCGTACCTGACAATAATATTTGTCAATCCTTGTTGGCTGAACTAGCAGAGCCTATAATGTCTACTAGTTTGATCATGCCAGGTGAAAGTACAACTGAGTGTGATCCGGAACAAATTCGTGATTTGTTAGAGCACCAAGTTGATTTAATTATCCATGGTGGCTATTTGGGAGAACATCCTACCACGGTGGTTGATTTCTCTAATGATGATATTGAAGTCTTACGAGTGGGTGAGGGCGATCCTTCACCGTTTGAGTAATCGCATCACGATTTAAATCTAAATGAGTCAGAAGTTAGTTACTAGGGAACGGCTACTGACGTAACAGAGTAAAAAACATGTCACAAGACAAAAAAGCACCTAAAGATAAAAAAACATCTAAAGACAAACAAGCTTCTTCTGATAGCAAATATGGCAGTCGTGGTACAGGTAAAAAATCTGTAGCTAAAAAAGGCGCTGCTAAAGATAAAAAAGGCATTAAAAAGGGAAGTAAGCCGGTTGAGAAACCAGTAAAAGTTGACTTTCAAAAAGCCACAGTAAAAGATTCTGAAAAGCTACAGAAAGTACTTGCTCGTGCGGGTAAAGGTTCACGTCGTGAAATAGAAGCAATGATCAGCTCTGGACGAGTAAGTGTTGATGGAAATAATGCTTATTTAGGCGATCGAGTTGATGGCACTGAGCAAATACGTATTGATGGTCATCAGGTTAAATTAATTGCGCAAGCGGATGAACTTTGTCGTGTATTGATGTACAACAAACCTGAAGGTGAAATGTGTACACGTAAAGATCCCGAAGGTAGAGCAACTGTTTTTGATCGTTTACCTCCGCTTGAATCGGGTCGTTGGGTTGCTGTTGGTCGTTTAGATATTAATACGTCGGGTATGTTATTGTTTACTACTGATGGTGAATTGGCTAACCGTTTGATGCATCCATCACAAAAAGTAGAACGTGAATATGCGGTTCGTGTATTTGGTGAATTTAATGAAGCCATGCTACAAACGTTGCGAACCGGTGTTAAATTAGAAGACGGCATGGCACGTTTTCAAAAAATAACTTATCGAGGCGGTGAAGGTCGTAATCATTGGTTTCATGTAGTGTTATCAGAAGGGCGAAATCGTGAAGTACGTCGTTTATGGGAAAGCCAAGATGTACAAGTAAGCCGCTTAATACGTGTACGTTACGGTGACATGGAAATGCAGCGTCAATTACCATTGGGTGGTTGGACTGAACTTGGATTAAAAGATGTTAACTATTATCGTAAATTAGTTAATTTAACTCCTGAAACACAATCTAAAGTTAAAGTTGATGAAAAAGCGATGGACAATGCAAAAAGTCGTCGTATTCGCCGCTCTGTTAAAAAGCATCAACAACGTAATCAGCAGGCTAATCGTCGTCGCAGAAAATAATAAATCATATACTCATGCTGCCTTTTAACTCTCGTTTTAGTGAGTGTTAAAAGGCTTGTTTGTAGGTAAGGTTTTGATTGAAGAGAATGAATATGCAGTATCAATTAATTGAAGATGAAAGCAGTTTACAAGAACTATGTCAGCAATATAGCCAAGCAGAAGTTCTCGCGATAGATACTGAGTTTGTTCGCACTCGCACTCTATATCCCAAATTAGGTTTGCTGCAAATTTTTGATGGTAAACAATTAGCCTTAATTGATCCTATTGCCATTAATGATTTATCACCCTTTTGGCAACTGTTAACGAATGAAAGTATTGTCAAAGTACTACATGCTTGTTCGGAAGACTTAGAAGTATTCCTAACCAGTGCAAACTGCAAACCAGTAAACTTAATTGATAGCCAAATTATGATGTCATTCCTTGGGCATGGTTTATCTCTTGGCTATGCTGCAATGGTTGAGCATTTTATGGGTGTTAAACTGGATAAATCAGAGTCTCGCACCGATTGGACAAAAAGACCTCTCACTCAAAAACAACTTGATTATGCCAGTGCTGATGTTGATTATTTGTATCAAATTTACCCTAAATTATTGGCTGAAATAGAAGCGGCGGGTCGGTTGGATTTTGCTAAGCAAGAAACACAATTGCTCATAGAACGTAAATTTACGCCTATTGATGAAGATAATTTATATCGTCAAATGAAATTGGCTTGTCGATTAAGCCCTCAACAACTAAATACATTACAGCATTTGACACGATGGCGCTTTCAACAAGCAAAAAAGCGTGATTTACCTATCGGCTTTGTTGCTAAAGATCATACGCTAATGGCCGTTGCTCAGCACAACCCACAAAGTATTGATGCCATGAGGCAACTAAAAGGTGCCGAGTTACTTGATATTCGTCATAAAGGTAAATCTATGTTATCGATAGTCAAAGCTGCATCGCAAACAAATACGGATGATTACCCTAAGAAAGTTATGCGTTTAGATGAGTACCCAGGCTATAAACAAATTTTTAAAACAGTAAAAGCGTACATTGTGGCTATTGCAGAAAAGCATGATTTAGCCATTGAAAACTTAGCCTCAAAAAAGCAAATAAACCAATTTCTAACGTGGCACTTTAATATCAATGATGTGAAAGAAATAGCCTTAGAATGCTCTACAAAGGCCATTAATTCAAATGTTGATATTTTAACTGGCTGGCGTAATGAACTATTTGGGGAAGCGTTACAAGTTTTTGCAGATAATGATTTTAAACATTAATATTTTAAAATTTAACCTTTGTTAATAGTAAATATTCTATGTAATAACACCTGCAGCAATAAAAAGTTGTAGGTGTACATTCACTAACGCTTCAATATCTCTTTGGTAACCACCACCAATGACCGCAGCAATTGGTATTCCTCTCAGCTCACAGTAATCAAAAACGAGTTTGTCACGGGCTAAAACACCTTCAGTTGAAATATCAAGATGCCCAAGATCGTCATTACAATGAATATCTACTCCCGCATCATAAATCACAGCATCAGGATTAAAGTGAGTAAATGCTTCATTCAAAGCATTATCTACTGTTTCTAAATAAAGCTTATCTGTTGTTCCTTTTGATAATGGAAAGTCTAAATTTGACACCTGTTTTCGGTGTGGAAAGTTTTTTTCACCATGAATTGATACAGTAAATACATTCGGGTTATTTGATGCTAATTTTGCTGTTCCATCACCTTGATGCACATCCGTATCAAAAATAAGTACCTTGCTGATATGATCTTTTTGTAACATAGATAGCGCAGCTAAATATAAATCATTGATCATGCAAAACCCTGAACCAAAATTAGCAAAAGCATGATGGTAGCCACCGGTTAAATTAATAGACTTTCCATGCTGTAAAGCCAACTCTGCTGCCAGTATAGTTCCACCAACAGCTGTTAACGTTCGTTCAATTAGTTGTTGTGACCACGGAAAGCCTATTCTTCGCATAGCTTTAGGATCTAATTGATTATTAATTAACTGGTGAATATAAGTGGGATCATAAACAGTTTTTACCTTATTAGTATTGACAGGTATTGGTGTTTTAAACCAATCTTTTGGGACTCCACTTGCAGCAAGTGCATCTCGTATTCCTATATATTTTTCTATTGGAAATCGATGCCTAAAGGGTAATTCAAGTTGGCTATAAATAGGGTGAAATACTAATGGTGTCATAATTTAACTTCTAGAATATTTAAAACTGTTATGAGTAAAACTATAATATCGAGCATTTAATTACGCCTTTTTGTTACTGATAAAGCTGTAATTAATACGTCACTTTAAAGTATCACAAATAACAATAATGAGCTTAAAACTATCTATGAGAATTGCTCTCACTATCTATTTATGGATATGAGTAAACCTTAAGACGCACAGCTTCAATTATGCATCTTAAGGGGAAGTAGCAACATATAATCTGTTAAGGTAGTAACTCATTTAAAATCGTTGTAACTAGACTAAAACGGGCCTGTTCACCTTCGTTTGCTCTAACAAATTTGAATTTATTTGGTGGTACCATTTTATATACCGTTGGCTGTTTTTGTACCAAGCGCATTAATTGCATTGGATCAACTTTAGTATTATCACTAAATTCAATTGAGCCGCCAGTATTGCTTGCTTCTATTCTATTTATACCAATGCTTTGTGCCTTTAAGCGTAACTTAGCAATATGAATTAAGTTTTTGGTTGCTTGCGGTAGTAAACCAAAGCGGTCGATTAACTCAACTTGTACATCGTCTAATTGGTTTTTGTTTTTACAGCTGGCAATACGTTTATATAAACTTAAACGCATACTGACATCGAAAATATAATCTTCAGGGATAAGTGCGGCTAATCGTAATTCTATTTCAGTTTGTTTTGCTGTTACTTGACCAAGGGATAGCTGTTTACCTTCTTTCAATGCATCAACGGCATGATCTAACATTTCCATATATAAGCTAAATCCAACTTGGCTCATTGAGCCTGATTGGTCTTCACCGAGTAATTCACCTGCGCCACGAATTTCTAAATCATGAGTTGCTAAGGTAAACCCAGCACCCAAATCTTCCAATGAAGCAATGGCTTCAAGACGTTTTTTAGCGTCTTTGGTAATGCGTTTTTCATGGGGTGTTAATAAATAAGCATAAGCTTGATGGTGCGATCGACCAACACGTCCGCGTAATTGATGTAGTTGAGCTAAACCAAGATGATCAGCACGGTCCATGATTATAGTATTTGCACTAGGAACATCAATACCTGTTTCAATAATAGTGGTGCACACAATAACATTGAATCGCTGATGATAAAAATCACTCATAATACGTTCAAGTTCACGTTCACGCATTTGACCATGGGCTGTTGTTATGCGAGCTTCAGGCACTAATGCTTGTATATCGGCAGCAGTTTTTTCTATGGTTTCTACATGGTTATGTAAGAAGTAAACCTGACCACCACGTAGTGTTTCACGCAGTATAGCTTCACGAATTAAGGCATCATCTCGCTGACGAACAAACGTTTTTACAGCTAATCTTTTAGCGGGCGGGGTGGCAATAATTGATAAGTCTCGCATGCCGCCCATTGCCATATTTAAGGTACGAGGGATAGGAGTTGCCGTGAGAGTTAAAATATCAACATTGCTGCGTAGCTTTTTAATTTTTTCTTTTTGTTTAACACCAAATCGATGTTCTTCATCAACAACTAATAAACCGAGATCTTTATATTTGATACTGTTTTGCAGTAGTTTATGTGTGCCTATGAGAATGTCTATTTGTCCAGATTCAACTTTCTTTATTACTTCATTTTGTTGTTTGGCTGTTTTAAAGCGTGATAACACTTCAATTGCTACCGGCAAGTTAGCAAATCGATCACGAAAGTTTTCATAATGCTGTTGAGCAAGTAACGTAGTAGGCACTAAAATAGCCACTTGTTTGCTGTCATTTACGGCAACAAAAGCAGCGCGCATTGCTACTTCGGTTTTACCAAAACCAACGTCACCACAAACTAATCTGTCCATAGCTTTTGTAGAGAGCATATCGCTAACTACAGCATTGATAGCTTGTTGTTGATCGAAGGTTTCTTCAAAACCAAAACTGTTACTGAAAGCTAAATATTCTTCTTTATCTCGTTTGAACTTGTAACCTGTATTACTTGCACGTTTGGCGTATATATCGAGTAATTCAGCAGCAACATCACGCACTTTCTCAGCGGCTTTTTGTTTCGCTTTACTCCATGTATCGCTACCTAGTTTATGTAACGGTGCATGTTCGTTGTCAGTACCTGAATAGCGGCTAATTAGGTGTAATGAGGCAACGGGTACATATAATTTGGCATCATTAGCATAAGTTAGCATCAGAAACTCGGTCACAATACCGCCAGTCTCAAGGGTTTGTAAGCCTAAATATCTTCCAATACCATGGTCAATATGTACAACCGCTTGACCAATACTGAGTTCAGCTAAATTTTTAAATATAGCATCAGTGCTGATATCTTGCGATTTATCACGTCGTCTAGATTGGCGAACATGATCGCCCAAAAGCTCAGCTTCTGTTATGAGTGCTATCGCATTTTTCTTGGCTGTGCCTTTAGACTGAAAAGTAAAGCCCTGATTCAATGCATTGACACTAATGCCTAACTTTTCATCTGATTCAATAAAATCATCAATACAACTAAATAATGTTGGTTTGATATTATCTCTGGCAAGTAATTCTAAAACACTTTCACGTCGGCCTTGGCTTTCTGCAATAAATAAAATTTTGCTTGGCGTTTCTTTATCTTCAATAAACTGATTAATTAATGAGAATGGTTGTTTTAATTTATGGTCGATGGTTAAATCGGGCAGTGCTTTAACGTCAAATACAATTGCACTTGTTTTTTGCTTTTCAGGTGCTTGTTCTTCAGTTTCTACTTTCGGCGCAACAATGGTGATGCGAGCAAAGGGTTTTATGGCGTCATAAAGCGCATGTGAACTTAAAAATAATTGCTCTGGGGGCAATAGTGGTCTGCTAGGATCATAGCGTCTATTTTCATAACGATAATCGATATCTTGCCAGTATTGTTCCAGCGACTTATCTAAATCACCTGAAATAGCAAGCATGGTATTTGGTGCTAAATAGTCACAGAGTGTACTGGTACTTTGCGTTGAAGTTGAGTTGGTATTGTCATCGCCTTGGTTTGTTTTATCGAAAAACAACGGTAAATAATATTCAATACCCGGAGGGAGAATATTATTACTCACTTGGTGATAAATTGATTCTTTATCTATAGAACTTTTAAACAGTTCTCGATATTGAGTACGAAATAAATTAATCGCAGCCTTATCAGTAGGGAATTCGTGTGCAGGTAATAAATTTATGTGTTCTACTTTTTCGCTTGAGCGTTGGTTTTCAGGATCAAATAAACGTATCTCATCAATTTCATCATCAAAAAAATCTAAACGAAAAGGTGTTTTACTGCCCATTGGAAATAAATCTAAAATAGCGCCGCGCGCTGAAAACTCGCCATGTTCCATGACTTGATCAACACAACGATAGCCACTAGCTTCTAAGTTTTGTCTTAATTGATGTAAATCTTTTTTATCACCCTTATTAACGATTAGGCTATTGGCTTCTAAGTATTGTTTTGGAGCGAGCCTTTGTACTAAGGTTGTAACAGGTACAATGATGATGCCTCTTTCCATGCGAGAGAGTTGATAAAGTGTCGCTAAACGTTGAGAAATAATATCTTGGTGAGGCGAAAAGGTGTCATAAGGTAAAGTTTCCCAATCAGGAAATAAGCAAATAGTTAGCTTATGTTCACTTTGCGATAAACTGAGTAATTCTTGTTCTAACTTTATTGCCGATGGCGTGTCATGAGTCACTAGCAATATTGGTGCATCACTTGTTATAGCACCTTGATATAAAGCAATACTAGCACTGGAACCTTGTAAATTTAGCCAAGTTTTTTTGTCAACCTTGGTGGAGGTATTGGTAGTTTTGTTTTTTGCTAAAGTGGGGGTTAGTAAACAGCTTAGTTTGCTCATTAAATATAATAACTTGATAGATTGAAACTTATGATGGCTTATTCTAATTAAGGAATAAGACCAATTCAATGGCTCGTTGCTGTAAAGGGAGATTTGACAATCTTTTATTTTACTTCTAAACCTAATATGTTAATTGGATAATTTGTTTTTGGGATTATTTAATTACACTTTTTCTACCATTTCGTTTAAGGACTCGAACGAAAGTTGTACGAATGTTTATCCGGATTGGTATTCATTAATGGATGTATTACAAGGAATTAATATGAAAAATTTATCACCAAAAGCACTTCTCTGTTTATTCTTAGCCAGCTTGTTATTTTATACTAAAGCTTCCTTAGCTGAACCAAATGAAATAACCAATGTGATTTCTGTACAGCAAGATGTTCATTTAAATAACTCTACAGTTGAAGATTTAGTTACCCTTAAAGGTGTGGGACAAAAAAAAGCACAAGCTATAGTCATTTATCGAAAACAACGAGGTGAATTTAAATCAGTAAGTGAATTAACTAATGTAAAAGGGATAGGCGAAAAAGTTTTAACAGATAACAAGGGGCGTCTTAAAATATAATATTGATATCGTGAAGATTATATTTCTAAAAGTCAGCATTTTGCTGGCTTTTTTATTTCCTCTTGGACCAATACTTACTAGGAATTGGTTCTATATTTTTTATTTGTTTTTATTTGTTATTCCTTTTTGTTATAATAACACGGTTTGTTATATTGAAAAGTATTTATTGATGTGGCATTCTTACACCATCAATTTTTATCAACGTTTGTATTGGCAATGAATTTAACACATTTAAAAAAATTAGAAGCTGAATCTATTCACATCTTTCGCGAAGTAGCCGCTGAATTCGATAATCCAGTAATGCTTTATTCTGTCGGTAAGGACTCTGCTGTTTTACTTCATCTTGCGCGTAAAGCATTTGCTCCGGGTAAAATACCTTTCCCATTATTACATGTTGATACGAATTGGAAGTTTAAAGAAATGATTGCCTTTCGTGATCAAATGGCGAAGGACTATGGCTTTGAATTACTTGTTCATCAAAACCCAGAAGGCATAGAAATGGGCATGGGTCCTTTTACACATGGTAGTGCAAAGCATACTGATGTAATGAAAACCCAAGGTTTAAAACAGGCACTTAATAAATATGGCTTTGATGCTGCATTTGGTGGTGCTCGTCGTGATGAAGAGAAATCTCGAGCTAAAGAGCGTGTTTATTCTTTTCGTGATGACAATCACCGTTGGGACCCTAAAAGTCAGCGTCCTGAGCTATGGAATATCTATAACGGCAAGGTGAATAAAGGAGAAAGCATTCGTGTTTTCCCATTGTCAAACTGGACAGAACTTGATATCTGGCAATATATTTATTTAGAAAGCATTCCTATTGTGCCACTTTACTTAGCTGAAAAGCGTCCAGTAGTAGAACGCGATGGTACGTTGATCATGGTAGATGATGATCGTATGCCTATCGAAGAAGATGAAGAAATTCAAATGAAGAGTGTTCGTTTTAGAACTTTAGGTTGTTATCCATTAACAGGTGCGGTTGAGTCAGAAGCAAATACCTTACCTGAAATTATTCAAGAAATGTTATTAACAAAAACATCTGAGCGCCAAGGTCGAGTTATCGATCATGATAGTGCTGGCTCGATGGAAAAGAAAAAAATGGAAGGTTATTTCTAACCTCCTATTTACCCAATAACATTTTTATTTGATTAGAATTTTTGAAGGAACACTTATGAGTCACCAATCAACATTAATTGAAGACGACATTCAAGCTTATTTAAAGCAACACGAAAACAAAGAGTTAGTAAGATTTCTAACTTGTGGTAGCGTAGATGATGGTAAAAGTACCTTAATTGGTCGTTTACTACATGATTCAAAAATGATCTTTGAAGATCAACTTGCTGCTATCGAAAAAGACTCAAAAAAATCAGGTACAACAGGTGAAGCCATTGATTTAGCTTTATTAGTTGATGGGTTGCAGTCTGAACGTGAGCAGGGCATTACTATTGATGTTGCTTATCGTTATTTCTCAACTGATAAACGTAAATTTATCATTGCAGACACCCCAGGCCATGAACAATATACACGTAATATGGCTACAGGTGCTTCAACGTGTGATATCGCAATTATCTTAATTGACGCACGTTACGGCGTACAAACGCAAACACGACGTCATTCTTTTATTTGTTCATTGCTCGGTATTAAACATATTGTTGTTGCGGTAAATAAAATGGACTTGGTGGATTACTCTCAAGAGCGTTATCAAGCCATAAAAAAAGAATACCGTGAGTTTACTGAAAGCTTAGATTTTTCTGATGTTCGTTTTGTTCCAATGTCAGCATTAAATGGTGACAATGTTGTAGAAGAAAGTGAAAACATGCCTTGGTATCCTGGTGCAACAATGATGAAATTGTTAAACACCATGGATGTTGAAGAGAAAAATGAATTTACAGAACTCCGTTTCCAAGTACAGTACGTTAACCGCCCTAATCTGGATTTCCGTGGTTTTGCAGGCACTATTGCTTCAGGCCATGTTTTAGTTGGCGATACCATTGTTGCTCTGCCATCAGGTAAAGAAAGCATTGTTAAAGAAATTGTTACTTTTGATGGAAACTTAGATCGTGCTGATAAAGGTATGGCGGTAACGTTAACCTTAGAAGATGAGATAGATATTAGCCGCGGTGAAATTATCGTTAAAAAGGGTTGTGTGCCAACATCATCAAAAGAATTAAATGCAACTGTTGTTTGGATGCATGAAAACGAGCTAGAACCAGGTCGTGAGTATTACATTAAACATGGTAGTAAAATGACCACAGGTCATGCGAGTAACATCGCAAGCAAGTATGATGTTAATACTATGGAAAAACAGCCTGCTTCACAATTAGCGGTTAATGATATCGGTATTGTTGATTTTGAAGTGAGTGAAGAACTACATTTTGATAGCTATCAAGATAACCGTGGTTCAGGTGCATTTATCATTATTGACCGCTTGAGTAATGTAACCGTTGGTGCGGGTATGATTAATCATGCTATAGATGAAAATACTCATGAATACTCGGCTTTTGAATTAGAGTTTAACCAATTAGTTCGTAAGCATTTTCCGCACTGGGGAGCACGTGATATTACTAAATAACTAGTTATTATTTATCTAGTTGTTATAGCACTTAATTAATCTGCGTAAAGTACTTATTATTTTTTGATATGTAGTACTTTACGTTAGTTTAAATATTGCTGCCTAAAGGTAGCTATTAGCTATGATGATATGTTTAGTTTAAGTTTTAAAAGTACTGTTAACATGATAATGACAATTGAACAGTGGCTGATGATTGGGGTTTTTGTAGCTACATTTATCAGTTTAGTTAAATACAGCAAAATGCCAGAAAGAGTTTTTTCTGTAACAATACTGATTTGTTTAGCCTTATCTTTTGTTAGTGTTGACGATATTCTTGCCAATGCGGTAAACCCCGGACTAGTGACATTAATTTTACTCGTGCTTTGTTCATTTTCTTTTGAACGTACCAGTATGTTACGCCGCTTAAGTCAACGTGTTTTTAATGGCTCTAAAATTAAGTCTATGTTACGACTTTTTATTGGTACAGCATTCGCTTCTGCCATCATGAGTAATACAGCCGTTGTGGCGACACTCATTAATAGTGTTAAAAATAATAAGTTAATCAACCCAGGCAAGTTATTACTTCCCTTATCTTATGCTGCAATTTTAGGTGGCACGCTTACTCTAGTAGGCACTTCTACTAACCTCATTGTTAACAGCTTGCTTATTAAACAGGGTGTTGCTGGATTTAGCTTTTTTGATTTTACTGCTATTGGTATTGTTGCTTTACTTCTTTGTTTACTGTTAGTTATCTTACGGGCGAGATCATTACCTAATATTGAACAAAGTCAATTATTAGTTCAAGACTACTTGCTCGAAGCAGAAGTTTCTTGTGACTCTAAATTAGTGGATAAAACCATTGAAGAAAATGGTTTAAGAAATTTAGATGCGCTATTTTTAGTTGAAATAGTTCGTCAAGAAAGGTTAATTACACCCGTTACACCAGAAGAAAGAGTACAGGCTGGCGATAAGTTAATCTTCAGTGGTGATATTTCAAAAGTATTAACATTACAACAGTTTGATGGTTTAACGCTTTTTGCTGAGCAAGATGATCTACTTAAAGATAATTTAACAGAAGTATTAATTAAACCAGACTCTGCCATTACCGGAAAAACATTAAAAAAAGCAGGTTTTCGTGCTCGTTTTGATGCGGCTGTTGTGGCTGTTCGTCGTGAAGGTTGTGCATTGTCAGGAAAGCTAGGCGATATTGTTTTACAGTCTGGTGATTTTTTAGTGTTAGCTGTAGGACAAGACTTCTCAAGTAGAACAAACTTATCAAAAAACTTTTTCATTTTGTCAGGCCATCAAGCCATTAATATGTTGAGTGGATGGCGTGATCAAGTAACTGTTTGGGGATTTATTGCGGCAATATTTACTTCGGTATTAACACCTATTTCTTTATTAAGTTGTTTATTTATCTATGTAGCTGTACTTATCTTTAGTGGTGCTTTAACCGTAAATGAAATTAAACGTCGTTTTCCTTTAGAAATTTGGATGATAGTACTTGGCGCATTAACATTAGCAACAGCCATTGAAAATACTGGTTTGGCGGCAATGATTGCTAACTCTATAAAAGAACTTCTTGACGGTAGTGGAGTTTATTTAGCTTTTGTTGCTATTTTTGTTATAACCCTGTTAATGACTGAATTGATAACTAACAGCGCTGCTGCAGCATTAATTTTTCCTATTGCTTATAACATCGCTTTAGGTTTAGGTGTTGATCCTATTCCCTTTGTGATGGCTGTTGCTTTTGCTGCAAGTGGCTCATTTATTAGCCCTTATGGCTATCAAACCAATGTTATGGTGTATAACGCAGGTAATTATAAATTAGCTGATTTTGTCAAATTTGGTTTACCCGTATCAATTATTTACAGCGTAACCGTACTGTTGATGATTCCTTTAATGTTTCCTTTTTAATAAGTAACACCTGTAAAGATAATAAATTCATGAGTGCTGCTGTTCATTTGTCTCTCATGTTATATTTTCAATCAAAATTTAAGTTGAGTAATAATAATGAAAACAGAAAATACCGTATGGCATGAACAACATATAACGAAAGAGCAGCGCGCAGATATTAAACAACAAAAATCTTGTTTGCTTTGGTATACCGGATTAAGTGGCTCAGGTAAGTCAACTGTCGCTAATGCGGTAGATGCTTTATTATTTGAACAAGGATGTCATAGTTATTTGCTTGACGGTGATAATGTGCGACATGGACTAAATGGCGATTTAGGCTTTAGTGATGAAGATAGAGTTGAAAACATCCGTCGAATCGGTGAAGTATCAAAACTTTTTCTTGATGCAGGTTTAATTGTTTCTACCGCTTTTATTTCTCCTTTTACTGAAGATAGAGCTAATGCGAGAAACAAACTTGCACCCGGTGAATTTATTGAAGTATATATTGATACGCCGATAAGTGTTTGTGAAGAGCGTGATCCTAAAGGTTTATATAAAAAAGCACGTAAAGGCGAGATTAAAGACTTCACTGGTATTGATTCAAACTATGATGTTCCACAAAACCCAGAAATTCATGTGAAAACGGCAGAGCAGTCAATACAAAGTTGTGCACAGCAAATAGTAAATTATTTGGCTGAACAAGGCTTTATTAAATTAGATAATTAGAGGCAATACTATGCATTTTGATGTTTTTAACGGTGATGCTGATGGCATTATTGCACTATTGCAACTTCGCTTGTCACAAAAAATAGAGCAACCAAACGATCCTGTACTTATTACTGGTGTGAAACGTGATATCAATTTACTGAAACAAGTTGATGTAAATAAAGCTAAATCTGTAACTGTGCTTGATATATCTTTAGAAAAAAATCATGATGCTTTGGTAGAAATCCTGCAAAAAGAAATCAATGTATTCTATGTTGATCATCATCGAACGGGTGAAATCCCACAGTCAAAAAAATTAGTTAGTTTACTTGATACCGATGCTAATACTTGTACCAGCCTTTTAGTTAATAACTACCTTAATGGAGAGTTTTGCACTTGGGCTGTCGCCGCTGCGTTTGGTGATAATATGCAAGCTTCGGCTGAAATTTTAGCGAAGCAAAATAACTTAACGCTAGAGCAACAATCATTGTTAAGTGAGTTAGGTGTTTATATCAATTATAATGGCTATGGTAGAAGTGTAGAGGATTTACATTTTCATCCAGCGGATTTATTTCAACAACTATTGAAATACCCAGATCCCTTTGAACTGATATATGAAAAAAATTCTATTTTTACCCAACTAAAAAATGCTTACTTAGCAGATATGGATAAAGCTAAAAATGCAGAAGTGCTATTTAATAATGAGCATTGTAAAGCTGTTCAGTTAGCTGATGAGCCTTGGGCTAGACGAGTTAGTGGCGTTTTTGGCAATGAGTTAGCAAATGCATCACCAAATAAAGCACATGCGGTAATAACTAAAAATGATGATGGTAGCTATACTGTAAGTTTAAGGGCTCCGTTAAAAAATAAACAAGGAGCAGGTGATCTGTGTGCTCGTTTTCCTACTGGTGGAGGAAGGGCGGCAGCAGCAGGTATTAATGCATTACCTCAAGAAATGCTTAGCGATTTCTTTAATAGCGTGTCAGAATATTACGCATAAAAGATAAGTTATCAGCTCAGAGGGAGATTATTTATGAGTTTATTAATTACAGGTGGTACAGGTTATATTGGTAGCCATACGGTTGTTGAGTTGCAAGCGTTAGCAAATGAACAAGATATTGTTATTGTTGACGATTTATCAAACTCTTCTACTAAAGTGCTTGATAGAATTGAAAAAATAACCAGTAAAAAAGTAACATTTATTAAAGCGGATGTTTGTGATTATGAAGCGATGGATAAAGTGTTTAATGAACATACTATTGATGCCGTTATTCATTTTGCAGGTCATAAGGCTGTTGGCGAGTCGAATGAAAAACCGCTAAGTTATTATTATAATAACGTTTCGGGCACTGTTATTTTACTTAAAGTAATGGCCGCACATAATGTTAAAAAACTCGTTTTTAGTTCTTCTGCAACAGTCTATGGTGATAATGTTTCACCACTTAACGAAACTATGCCTACATCGGCAACCAATCCATATGGGCAAACCAAGTTGATGGTTGAACATATTTTGTTTGACCTAGCTAAAAGTGATAGTGACTGGTCTATTGCTTGTTTACGTTACTTTAACCCTATTGGTGCTCATGAATCAGGTTTGATTGGTGAAAATCCAAATGGTATTCCAAATAATTTATTACCTTATGTTGCGCAAGTAGCTGTAGGTAAACTAGCACAATTACAGGTGTTTGGTGATGATTATGACACGGTAGATGGGACTGGTGTACGTGACTATATTCATGTGGTTGATTTAGCTCAAGGTCATGTTAAAGCACTACAAAACTTAGATAAAATATCTGGTTGCCAAGCGATTAATTTAGGCACAGGGAACGGCACTTCAGTCTTAGAAATTGTCAATACTTTTAAAGGTATTAGTGGCCAAAATATCCCTTATAAAATCGTACCAAGACGTGCAGGGGATTTAGCTACTGTTTATGCAAATGCTGATTTAGCTGGTGAATTACTGGGCTGGCAAGCTACCCGAAATCTACATACAATGATTGCAGATACTTGGCGTTGGCAGTCAGAAAATCCTGAAGGGTTTTAATCAATAAACATATTATAAATTCCAAAGTAATACTCGGAATTTATAATAGATTAATTTTTCTTTAGCTTTGATTTAAAGTTGTTTAGTTAAACTAAAAGCGCCTCTAATTTGTCCTAGTGAATAATTTGTTGCCTGATCATTTGGGTAATGCTTTTTCAAGGCTGCTTTAGTTTCCGCTGTAAGTTCACTCCCATGGCATGTTAAACAAAGTTGCCCAGTGCCTTGTGCTTTCATAAAGCGAAATTCATCTTTAACAACTGCAGCTTTAGCCATTTTTTTAGCGCTTTCACCTTGCTGTTGTCTGGTATTAAACTCTTCAAGTACTGATTTTTCCCATGCGTTGGGGATTGCATTCGGGTGATTGCGAGCTTTTAGGCTAACGCGTTTTACTTGCCATTGAGTCGATGAGCTAAGCTGTTTTGCTATTTGAGGAGCTTTTACTGAGCAGACTTCAATTGCTTTTAACACCCCTCCTTCAGAAAGTGCTTTCTTTAATTGTGGCTTTAACGTACCGCCAAATTGCTTAACAATAGTTATTGCTTCTGCTTTGAGTGCTGGAATATCTGCTGTTTGCGCCAAAGAAGTAAATGATGAAAAAAATAAAACGGGACTAATTATTGATAAAAGTAAGGTATTCTTTTTTTTATGGTACATTTTCGTTCCTGATATGTAATTAAAAGTGGTTATCCTGTTAACTGGCTTTGCTCATCAGCCCATGCAAGAGCTTCATTATAATGCTTAACTGCTTGCTCTTTGTCTAAGTGAAGTTTTTCTATGATAAAACTGGTTTTCCCCCATTGAGCATGCTCAATGAATTCAACTAATTTTATGATGGCTGCCATGACACCTTTTCGCGTAAGTAGAGGCGCCTTAATTTCATCTGCTAAAGGGAGTTTATCAAGTACGACTTCTAATTTTTCATCTAAAATGGCATCTATCATAGATAATAACCCTGTTAGAAAAGCTATTGAATCATCTACTTGAGATGACATATCTCTAGCAACTAATTCACAAAATTTAGCGCGTGTCATTGCTACTTTAATTAATTCTGTTGGTTTGTCTGGATTTGCCGTAATAGCAAACATTAAACCTAAAAAGCGCTTTAATTCACTTGAGCCAAGCATAACCAGTGCTTGTTTGATGGTAGATATTTCAGTGTGTCTTCTAAACATTGCTGAATTTGCATAGCGTAATAATTTATAAGATAAAGAAACATCCCGTTCAAAAACACTCGTTATGCTTGATAAATCTAACTCTGGTTTAGATGTTTCATACAATAGCTCGGCCATAGCGAGTTGCGATGGCGATAGGTTTCTTGCTTTAACCATTTCAGGTTTTGCGAAAAAGAACCCTTGGAAATATTTGAAACCAAACTGTAGTGATTGATTATATTCTGCGTGGGTTTCTACTTTTTCTGCTAATAAATCGATATGAGGGTAATCTTTAATTGCTTCGATAATGACCTTAATTTCTTCAAAACTGGTTTGCTGAATATCGATTTTAATCATTTTAATATAGGGATAAAAGTGAGACCAAACACTTTGGTGCTCATAATCATCTAGTGCAATAATATAACCTTTAGCATGTAAGTCTTTACATAAATTTAATAGCTTTTTACCGGGTTTTATTGTTTCTAGTATTTCAACCACTACTTCTTCGTTTGTAAGCATTTCTGGATAACCTTGGACTAAGGTTTCTAGCGTGAAGTTTATAAAAGCAGGTTTGCTGCCTGTAAAATCACTAATGCCCATATTGAACTTGCTTGCTTCAATCATTTTACTGGTTGCTTCATCGCCATCAATTTCAGGAAACACATTATCGATGCTATCGCGAAAAAGTAATTCGTAAGCATAGAGATTTTTGTTTGCGTCTAAAATAGGCTGTCTAGCGGCATAAAAGTACATAGTTTGAGCAATATCTTTATAATAAAAACAATTACTAATAAATATACCTGTTCTTGTTAAAGATGCAAGATTCCCTCGAAGATTATCTTTTAATATTTCGAGGAATAATCATTGCTAAGGTATATTTCTGCTTAAGTTCTTGTTAGCGTAATAAGCAGGTTTAAAGCCATCATTTATACTACTAAAAAGGGGAATATCTTGGCACTTGGTACGTTAATTTCTTTAGCTGTCTATTTTGTTGTTATGTTAGGGATAGGCTTTTATGCCTATAAAAAATCTACCAGTGATGTTTCTGGCTATATGTTGGGCGGCCGAAGCTTAAGTCCAAGTGTTGCTGCACTTTCAGCTGGAGCCTCAGACATGAGTGGCTGGATGTTAATGGGATTGCCTGGCGCTATGTATATATCAGGCATGAGTAGTTTATGGATAGCGATAGGGTTAGTTATTGGTGCCTTTTTAAATTATATTATTGTTGCCCCTCGCCTGAGAACTTATACAGAAGTCGCAAATGACTCTATTACTTTGCCTGATTTTTTTGAAAATCGCTTTAATGATAAGTCTCGACTGTTACGTATTGTTTCCTCTGTGGTTATTATTGTATTTTTTACCCTTTATACCTCAAGTGGCATTGTGGCAGGAGGAAAGCTTTTTGAAAGTTCTTTTGGATTAAATTACGAAGTTGGTTTATATGTAACGGCTGGGGTTGTGGTTGCTTATACATTGTTCGGTGGATTCTTAGCCGTTAGCCTGACTGACTTTGTACAAGGTTGTATTATGTTTATCGCCTTAATTTTAGTGCCTATTGTTACGATTAATGAAGTAGGGGGGATGACTGAACTTAACACCAGTATTAATCAGATTAATCCAAGCTTGTTAGACATTTTTAGCGGTGTAACAGTGATAGGCATTATATCGTCAATGGCATGGGGATTAGGCTATTTTGGGCAGCCACATATTATTGTACGTTTCATGGCAATTAAAAATGTGAAAGATATGCCAACGGCTCGTCGTATAGGCATGAGCTGGATGATAGTTGCCCTGATTGGAGCAATGGCTACAGGTTTTGCGGGAATTGCTTATGTTGATAAAACAAATTTGATATTAGCTGATCCTGAGACAATATTCATCGTTTTATCGCAAATACTATTTAGTCCGCTCATTGCTGGTTTTTTATTAGCAGCAATACTAGCGGCGATAATGAGTACTATTTCTTCGCAATTGCTTGTTACTTCAAGTTCGTTAACAGAAGATCTTTATAAAACCTTTTTGCATAAGAGTGCAAGTGATAAGCAGCAAGTGCTTGTAGGACGTGTTTCTGTAGCTATGGTTGCTTTTGTTGCCATTTATCTAGCGTATGATCGAGATAGTTCAATACTTTCCTTAGTGAGTAATGCATGGGCTGGTTTTGGGGCAGCTTTTGGTCCCGTTATTATTGGCAGTTTATATTGGAGCAAAATGACTAGGAATGGTGCTTTATTAGGTATGTTAACCGGTGCTGCAACGGTATTACTGTGGATTTATATTCCTATAACGATTGATGGACAATCATTAAGTTCTTTAATGTATGAAATAGTGCCGGGTTTTGTTTTATGCTCTGTTGTTATTTATGTTGTTAGTACTTTGTATCCGCAAAATGATGAAACTATTCTAGCCAAACATGATGAAATGTTAACTCATCACGCTTAAAATACCGATGATGAATTCTAAGTAATATAGGCTTAATAAATGAAATTTTCTAATACATATATCAATTTAGGGCAGGCATTTTTTCAGCGGTGTTTACCGCAAAAATCTCCTGCACCAGAACTACTTTTATGGAATAAGCCATTAGCTGATGATTTATTTATATCTGAAGAGTTACAGTCAGATAAGTGTTTACTATCTCAATATTTTTCTGGTAGCAAGTTGCCTGAAGGTGCTGAATCAATTGCGTTAGCTTATTCTGGCCATCAATTTGGGCACTTTAATCCACAATTAGGTGATGGAAGAGCACATTTACTTGGTGAAGTTATAGATAAAAATAATAAGCACCGAGATATTCAACTGAAAGGTTCTGGTCAGACAAAATTTTCAAGACGAGGTGATGGAAAGTGTGCCTTAGCGCCAGCTTTGCGAGAATATATCATGAGCGAAGCATTGTTTGCTCTAGGAGTTCCTACTTCTCGATGTTTATCTGTGGTTATCACCGGAGAGACTATTCATAGGGGCTTAGCAAAATCTGGAGCCGTTGTTACACGAGTTGCTGATAGTCATATAAGGGTTGGTACTTTCCAATATTTTGCCGCTAGAGGTGATATAACTTCGCTAAAAGCGTTAGTGGATTACAGCATTAAGCGCCATTTTCCTGAGATAGAAAATGATACCGATGAACCGTTATCATCGGAACAAGGTATATTATCCTTTTTATCATGCGCTATTGATAAACAGATAAACTTAATTGTTGAGTGGTTACGCATTGGTTTTATTCATGGGGTGATGAATACAGATAATACCGCTATTTGTGGCGAAACCATCGATTTTGGCCCTTGTGCTATGTTAGGTGTCTATGATGAAAATAAAGTGTTTAGCTCTATTGATGAATATGGGCGTTATGCTTTTGGTAACCAAGGAAAAATAGCTCATTGGAATATGGCTAGGTTGGCTGATTGTTTAATGCCGTTATTAATCGATATAGCAGATAAAAGTCTGTCTAAAAGCGAGCAAGAGCAGCAGGCACTCAATAAAGTTGAGCATCTAATTCATCAATATAGTCACAAATTTGATGATGCATATTTTACTATGTATGGTAAGAAATTAGGGATTAACAATGGTGTAGCTAATAAATCACTTATTAGTAATTTATTAGCTACAATGCAATCAGAAAATTTAGACTATACAAAAACCTTCTTACAATTAACCAAGTCTTTAAGTGATGAAAATATAGCGAAGAAAGTATCAAACACGTTAGGTGACTGGTATCAGCAGTGGTTAGTTGTGTTGGCTCAGGAAGAAACACTGAAAAGTACAACTCAAAGTGGTATTCAGCAGTCTTATTATCCATTGGCTGAGAGTTTAATGGAAAAAAACAATCCTGTTGTTATCCCGAGAAACCATCATGTTGAAGCAATACTAGAGTTTTGTGAAACTATTATTGGTCATAACCCGAGTGCTATTACCAGCTCAACGAAAGAGGTTATTAATAATAAGGTTAATGAGTTCTTGGATGTATTACGCTCGCCATACAAGGAAATAGCAGCAACAACTAAGTATCAAGAAACATCAGAGGATAGTGATAAGTATTATCAGACTTTTTGCGGAACGTAAACGTAGTTGATTCTCTTTTTATCCTTCTCCCTATTTATATTGTCGGGAGAAGGATAGGTGAATTTAGTTATTCGACCAAGAAATTTTATCTTTAATATTACGTTGCCATGAGGCTATAGATTCATTCTTATCAGCAACAACAATAATATCAGTATCTTTAAAACCAATAGACTCACCTTGTAATTTGCTATCACTAAATTTATCTGTAAACGTTAAGTGATCTTCTTTAGGTATTACAAATACAGCAACGGTATCTGTTAAGCCTTGAAATACTAAATGTAAGCTTTTCATACCATCAAAGCGACAATAGTCAGCTGAAATTAATTCACCTAGTGAATCTGTAAAGCTAGCATTAAAGGTAGTCATTTTATTATTTAACGTAGTCAAGTTAACACGATTACTATCATCATTATGAAAGTCTTCATGATAAACATGGGCTAGTGCATAATCGCCTAGATTAGTATAAGTACTAGAAAACTGTAAATAATTAACGACTAAACCCGCAATAATAGCCACTGAAGCGGCTAAGGCTAAATGTACGCGAGATTTACGTTTCTCTTGTTGATGACTTGCTAATGTTTGACGTAATAATAATTTATCACATAAATCATCAGGCACAGGCACGTTCATGGCTTGCTTTAGCTTTTCATCAAATAAACGAAGATCATGTGCCAATTGTTTTTTGGCTGGATCTGCATCTTGTGCCGCTATGATATCTTCATCGAGGCTAGATGGATCAGCGTATATACTACGTCGAAACTGTAAGTCGTCCATTTTATTTATAGGTGTATTGCTTTCAGTCATATCGCTATCACTCGTGTGATTATAATTCATGGAAAAACTTCATTTTTTCAGGTTCCTTTTCTAAAGCATCTTTTAATTGGTTTCGTGCTCTAAATAAGCGTGTCATCACAGTGTTTTTATTTAAATTAAGCATATTTGCTATATCATCACCGCTGTAGCCACCTAATACTTGTAATACTAATGGTTCTGAATATTCAGGAGGTAGTTGCGCTATTTTGTCTCTTAACCATTGGTTTTCTATTACTTGCTCAGTAGATGTTGATTGTGTATCCATCACTGTTTCTTCTTCGTATTCACTCATATCAAAGCGTTTACGTTCAAAGCGTCTAGCATTTTCTCGTCTGAGTATGGTAATTAACCATGACTTTGCAGCTTTTTCATCTTTTAATGAGTCTAATGCACGCCATGCTCTTAAAAATGTTTCTTGTACCAAGTCTTCAGAAACCTGCTTATCATGCGTCAACCAATAGGCATATCGGTATAAGTCACTATGCAGAGCCTTTACGAGTGCTTCGTATCTAACTTGTTTTGTTGCCATGCTACCGCTATTTTTAGAAGGTTCAATAGTTAAGACCTGAGCAGTAGATTTTTTCTTTCCAAATATCTTCATTTTTTTGAACTTATTTTGGATTTAAGGTGAATTTGTTACTGGGCCCAGTGGGGATACCAGATGTATTAATTTGTTGAATTACTTTTAATAGGCTTTCTCCAACCCATTTAGTCTCTTTTGCTTTTTTACCATACAAGTGTTGTTGAATATCGTTTATAGCACAAGTAAAGCTTTCATCATTTATCATTTCTATTGCAGTTGCCAAAGAGGATATTTCAGTGCCATCAGCATGAGAGTTAATGTTATTCAACCAAGGTAAAATTAAACTGAGTGCTTTTTCTGCATCATTCTGTTTACAAGCAGCCATTAAGGTTAAATAATTATTATTAATATGTTTGAATATCACTCTGTTGCTATTATGCAATGTTTTTCGTTTTAAGTATACGATATGGCCAAACCAACCTAACGCTGTAAGTATCCATAATGCTAAAAACACCCACTGTAAATAGCTTGCTTTTTCAACAATAATTGTTTGTGCTGTATGAGGTAATTCACCGTTATTTTTGACTGCACTTTTTGTTAAATTATGCTCATTTAGTGGAATGTTAGCTACGGGTGGTAGCGGAGCGTCTTTATTCGGTAATACTGTAATGACTTGTTCTGGTAATTCAGCTTGCTGATATTTATTTGTGACAGTGTTCCACCAAGAGATAGATATTTTAGGTAAAGTGTATTCTCCAGCTTGACTTGCAACAAGTGCAAAGTTTTGTCTTTTTTGACTAATTAAACGCTCTTTCGTTAAATTAGAATTCAATTCAGCCTGATCTGGATATATTTTTAAGCCATTAGGAGCATTCATTGTAATTTCAGGTAGCTGTGATTTATCAAGCCCTGCAGCTGTTAACATAATAGTACGAGTAATTGGTTCTCCAACTTTGAACATACTACTGTCAGGTTGCCATTCTTCATGTAAAGTTAACAGCTCACTTGGGAGCCAACTGCTATTAGCGTTGAGTGGATAGCTATCAGGAATTGGTCTAACGTTAAGAGTAAGCTTCTCTCCTAAAATGTTTATTGGCTTTGTTTCTCCAAAATTCAAAAAGCCAGAGCGGCGTGTTGATTGCACCATAACATCACCTGAAAACATTGGAGTGTTGAGTGTAAGCTCTCCACTTTGCTCGGGTGTTATTGCGTAAGTTCGTTCAATTAAACGATAGCGCTTACCGTTAACAATTCCGTCACTCTCAATATCTTTTCCTATTTGTTCAATAGTTGCATTAGTTAAGCTAGGCTCAGTTAAACTGCCACGTTGCAGTTGCACACCTATATGCAGTTTTATTGTTAAGGTGACTAACTGTTGTACATAAATATCATTGGCGGATAATTCTGCCGTAATAAAAATATCTCGTTTTTGAAATGATGCAGCTTTACTCTGTTCGATAACTTGCAGGCTAATTGCTTTAGAATAATGATTGTCAACGCTTAAAGCGGGAATAATTATGTTTCCCGTTTGTTTTGGAATCAACACTATTTGCCAGCGAGTTGTTCTACTGGTTTTAAAATTAACAATGCTGGTTTGTGAACTAACCTCAGTTCTGGCAATGATAAAATCTTTTAATAGCGGGGTTGTATCCAAGTTATCACGTTCAACATTGTCATCGGCAATCACCGTTAAAACAATAGACTCATTGCTCATCATCGGGTTATCGTCAACGCTGGCGGTTATTTTTGTCAGGGCAAACGTCATGTGGCTGATGGTCAAAAGCGTCAGAAGTGTGAATAATTTAAAACTCATTTTTACCACTTTTTATTTACTCCTTGGCTAGCACCATCTTGGCGTCGTTTTTGATATTCTAGTTGCATTTTATTTCGTAATAACAGGTATGGATCATCGGTCACTTTATTTAATAGTTGCTGATGCTTTTGTGATTTTTCTTTTGCTTGTTGTTGAGCAGCTATCTGCTCAGGTGTTTGCTCTTTGTTCTGTTCAGTAGGCTTTTCATCTTGTTTTGCTTGTTGTTTTTGGCTTTGCTCAGATTCGTCTTTATTTTCAGTCTGTTCGTTTTGACTTTTAGATTTCTCTTGTTGCTCTTCTTTGGACTGAGGCTCGTTATCGGCACTTTGTGAGTCCTGCTGTTCCTGTTCTTGGTCACTTTTATCTTTTGACTGCTGTGAGTCTTTGTCTTGTTTTTGTTGCTTACTTTCTTGGTCTTTCGATTTATTTTCGTTGGACTGATCTTTATCAGATTGTTCCTCTTGTTCTTGTTCTTGTTTCTTTTTCTGCTTTTTTAGCTTCTCTATATTATCTTTGGCATCTTGTAAGTCAGGGTTTTTCTTTAAAGCTTGCTCATAAGACTGAATTGCTTGGTCGTACTTTTGCATTTTTGCTAATGCATTACCTTGATTATAAAGGCTGTCAGCACTATTGGCTTGTTCGCCTTGTGTGAATGCATCTAGTGCCTTTTGATAATTACCTGCCTTATAGTGCGCACTACCTTGCCATTGTGAGTTGTCAAACTGTTGAGCAGCACCTTGATAATCTTCTTGATTATATAGCTGTTGTGCTTGTTGATCTTTTGTTTGCCATAGGTTTTGCCACGTTTCTTGCAAAAATGATGGGTCTGCTGCATTTTCTGCATTTTCGTTAGCGTAAGATGTTGGGCTAATTAGAGGCGTTGATAATAAAAATAGTAAAGGAAGATAAGTTAGCGGTAAGGCTAAAATAATCCCTCCACGACGGAAATAGCTTAATGAAAGCGCTAGTACTGCCAATAATAGCCAAGCACCTTGCTCTTGCCATTGATCGCCTGTTTGTTGGCTAGCTTGTTGTTTACTTTTACTATTGTTCATTGCGTCAAATGGTAATATAAGGTTGTTAATATCATGATCACCATTACTTATTGATTGATAATTGCCACTTCCGCGAGAGGCAAGTGATTTTAGCTTTTGGATGGGAAGTTTAGGAACAACGATTGCACCTCGGTCATCTTTTAGTAACTCTCCTGACGGCAACTTTATAGGAGCACCATCAGAACTACCTATCCCTAAAATGTTGAGTGTATGCCCATGTTTATTTGACCAGTCATAAATATCACTGATCTCTTCATTATCAACATCATCGGTAAACCAGTAAATATCCCCCGTAAGATGGCCTGCATTAGATAACATTTCATGTGCAAGTATTAAAGCAGCATAAGGGTTTGCCCCTAACACAGGCATAATTTCTGGAGTTAAAGAGGGGAGTAATAGTTCTATGTTTTTACTGTCTTGAGTTAAGGGACTAATAATGAAAGCATCACCGGCATAGGCTATAAGCCCGATATCACCATCGTTAATTTTATCAAGTAAATCTATCGCCTTAAAACGTGCGCGAGTAAGACGATTTGGCTTTAAATCGGTGGCATACATAGAATAAGACATATCCATAACAAGCACTGAACCGCGCTCTGTTTGATAAACAGGTTGAGGTAGCTTTTGCCACGCTGGGCCTGCAAGCGCAATAATACTTAATAAGCCGATCAAGAAAGGTTTAAGTAAGAAAAAACGTTCGGGTAATGTTTGAGCCGTAGCTGCGGTTTTACTTGTCGAGCCTTCAACGAGTACACCACTTAGGTGTGGCGGTAAAAACTGTTGCCAAGGAGACTGGTGAAAACGATATTTTTTTAACAACCAAAGCACCAAAAAAAGTGCAAATATAGCCAGCAACCAATAAGGTCTAACAAAATGAAAATGGGTTAAAAATAAATTATATGATGTCATTATTATCTAAATTCTAAGACCTAAATGGTTCGACGGATAAAGGGAATTAAATTAACCAGCACTAAGTAACCTGAGCCTAACAAGAATGCTAATGACAAAGGCCAATAAAATAAAGCGGTTAATGGTCTCATTTGTTGTTGTTCTTGTTCTATTGGTTCAAGTTGATCTAGTAAATCATAAATTAATTCCATACCTTGGCTGTCTTTAGCTCTAAAGTATTTCCCACCTGTTTGTTGTGCTAGCTTAGTTAGCGTTTTCTCATCTAATTCACTAGAAGGGTTAACTCGGCGAGTTCCAAAAAGTGACTGCTGCAGCATAACATCTGCACCAATTCCTATAGAGTATATGGTGATATCTTTTGCTATAGCGAGTTCGAGGGCTTGTTCAGGTGTTATTTTCCCAGCGGTATTTTGACCATCAGTTAGTAGTAGTAATATCTTATTGGATTTTTGCTTAGCATCAAAACGTTTGACTGCTAATGCGATAGCATCACCAATAGCAGTTTTTCTGCCCACTAAACCAAGTTCACTTTCATCTAACATTTGCTTTACGGTTTTTCTATCAAATGTCATGGGCGTTTGCATGTAAGCATCGTCAGCAAATAATATTAAACCAAGACGATCGCCTACACGTCGCTCAATAAAGTTACCAAGCACTTGTTTTAACATCTCTAAACGGTTTACGGTGCGATTATTTAAGCGCATATCTTCAATTTGCATGCTGCCAGATAAATCTACAGCAATCATCATTTCTCTACCCTCGGTTGGAATATCGATAGTTTCACCAAGCCATTGAGGTTGACTCAAAGCAAGTACTGTGAGCGACCAGCATAAGGAAAGTATGATCAATGGTGATTTTTTATTTGCGCTTGTGGTAACCGTTACCGGTGTTCCTGATAATAATTGCGGTATTATTAACGCTGCACTGATTCTATTTTTACGCTTTTGTGGAAGCCAATAAACGAGTAAAGGAAGTGGTAATAGTAAAAAAAGCCATGGCCAAGCAAAAGATATCATTAATTGGCCCCTTCATTTTGTTGCTGTAATGGAGGGAGATTGTTTTCTGTTGATTTTGCTAGTTTTTTTGGTGGAAGTGCTTGGTTTAGCCAAAGCTGCGTAGCTTGCTTAAAATCGGTGTCACTTTCATTGTGAGCATGGGCTTGGTATTGTGTCTTAAACGCTTGTTCACTTAATTGAGTAAATTGAGTGTGATATTTTTCAGGTAACTGTTCTAATAAAAAGTGCTGTAAAGATTCACCGTATAGCTGTGCAAGTTGAGCACGAGAAAAATAATGCATTGCAGCCCATTTTAGTAAGCTAATAAGATCATTGTTACTCATACCTTCATTACTTTTTAACTGAGCTAGTGCCTGTTTTTTTACTTGTTGATACTGTCTGTTTTTTCTAGCCTTAATGATGATAAATATTATCAGTAGTACTGCGAATACGGCTAATATCCACCAGCCATATGCGATAGGGTAATTACTTATTTGCTCAGGTACATGAATATCATTTAAAGCTAAGGTGTCAGTAGGTAAAGCATTTTGCTGAACGGGATTAGTATTTATTGGTTGCAAAATAACACTCCACTTTTAACCTGTTGCTCTAATGTTTCTCCTGCACTAAAGTTAATCACTCTAGCGCCCGCTTTAGTGAGTAATGTTGAGCATTGTTCAAAAACAGTTTCAGCTTTTTTCTTGTATGACATCGCAGTTTTTTCATCACCCAAGGTTAATTGTTGCCGATCGTTCCCATCGGTTAATGTAACATTTAGTTTTACTGAACTTTGCGGCAACGCTTGCTCTAGAGGGTCGGTAATTAGACAAACAACCAATTCACAGTGTTGACTTATTTGTGTCAGATGTCGTAAAGCGCTGCTATTGTTTGCTAGGGTAGTTTGCTCTTCAGCATTTGTAGTTAAAATATCTTTGATTGATTGTGCGTCAGTGATTAGATAAACCAGAGAGCCAGGCTTTGCTATTTGTCTTATGCGAGCGCAATTTTCATCAAAAAACTTTGCATCAGTAGAGTTTGCATCTACTGACGGTTGTTGCTCAGTAGTACGCTGAGATAAGTGTAAAGAAGTTAACGCATGTAAATAATGTAATACTCCCTCTTTACGACTTCTGGGTTTTAATTCTAAGTGCTCTCGTTGATTAAACACTATGCCGCCGAGACGATCTCCGCGGTTTTTAGCATGCCAAGCGACTAACGACGCAACATGAGCTGCTTGTACTGATTTAAAAAGTAATTGGCTGCCAAAATGCATGCTTGCACTTAAATCTGTAGCGATAAGCACTGGGCGCTCTAACTCTTCTCTAAATAATTTTGTGTGAGTTTTACCTGTTCTGGCTGTGACTCGCCAGTCTATTGCTCGAATGTCATCGCCGGTTTGATAATGGCGAACTTCGTCGAACTCCATTCCTCGCCCTTTATTGCGAGACAAATAGTTACCAGACATTTGCCCACGAATATTTTTTTTCGAAGACAAGTCAATTAAGGCTGTTTTATTCTGATAATGTAATAATTCAGGCATGGCAAGTTCAACACCATTACTGTGAATACTGGCTAATTGAACTTGACAATCAGTTGTCGAAGTCTCTTGTTTATCATTCGCGTTTTTTCGTTTAAACCACATAGATAATTTCTTTTTTGTTACTAAGCAACGGCAACTAAGTTTAATAAGTGGTCTAGTAATTGATTCGCAGTAATGCCTTCTGCTTCGGCTTGATAGCTAAGAATGATGCGATGTCTTAACACATTATGTAACACTGCTTGAATATCTTCAGGGCTCACATAATCTCTATTGTGTAACCATGCTCGGGCACGTGCGCATCGGTCTAAGGCAATCGTTGCACGAGGGCTTGCTCCATAAGCTAACCATGACTTCAATTTCTCATCATATTTTTCTGGTTGGCGAGTCGCAATAATTAAATCAACCATATAGGCTTCAAGTGCAGGTGCCATATGAATATTTAGTACTTGTTTTCTTGCATCAAATATTTCTGTTTGGCTCAATACTCTTAACGTTGACTTTTCTTGATTGGTACCGGTTAATGCTTCACCACGGTTTAACTTTAATATTGCTAATTCACTTGCTGCATCAGGGTAATCAATTTCTAAATGCATTAAAAAACGATCTAATTGTGCTTCTGGTAGCGGGTATGTACCTTCTTGTTCTATCGGGTTCTGTGTTGCCATGACTAAAAATAGTTCAGGAAGTTGATAGGTTTTTCTACCAACAGTTACTTGTCCTTCAGCCATCGCTTCTAATAAGGCAGACTGCACTTTGGCAGGAGCTCGGTTAATTTCATCAGCTAAAACTAAGTTTTGAAATAAAGGACCTGCTTGAAAAACAAAAGAGCCATCTTCAGGTCGATATATATCAGTACCAGTTAAATCAGCGGGTAATAAATCAGGCGTAAATTGGATTCGGTGAAAGTCAGCTTCTAACCCCTCCGCTAATGCATTAACCGCACGGGTTTTCGCTAAGCCGGGAGGACCTTCAACAATTAAATGTCCATTTGCTAACAAGGCAATAAGTAAGTTTTCTACAAAAGCAGGTTGACCAATAATTTGCTCTGATAAATGTTCTTTTAGTGTGGAGAAATGTTCTATTGCCATGTTTGTCTTGTCTTTTTGTATTTTGTTTAAAATAAGAAGGTGTATAGCTGAGTCGCACTTTAACATTTTATATAAGGTTTATGTTAAAGAAAACAAGTCTTCTTTAACTTAGTTGTAACAATTTTTATAGTTTGTTTTATTCAGTCTTTTAAAACAAACATTGATATTTTTTTATAGTTCGTTAGAATCGATAATCTATTTAAGAGGTCAGACCTCTTTGGCTTTGTCCGTTTTATACTTGATTTAGAGCTTCAGCAAGATAAAAGTTCAGACCACTAACTGGAGAAAAAGAAATATGTCTATAAAAATGACCACATCTACGGGTGAGCGAATTGCTGTTGTTGCCGGTCTGAGAACCCCATTTGCAAAACAAGCAACGGCTTTTCATGGTGTACCTGCGGTTGACCTAGGTAAATTAGTGGTAAATGAATTACTGCAAAAGCATGATGTTGATCCAGCGATTATTGATCAATGTGTTTTTGGTCAGGTGATACAAATGCCTGAGGCACCAAATATTGCGAGGGAAATAGTCTTAGGAACGGGCATGAATACCCATACCGACGCTTATAGTGTTTCTCGTGCTTGTGCGACAAGCTTTCAGTCTACGGTCAATATTGCTGAATCAATTATGGCAGGTTTTGTTGATGTTGGTATTGCTGGAGGGGCAGATTCATCTTCGGTTGCGCCTATTGGTGTTTCTAAAAAGTTTGCACGTACGCTATTAGACTTGAGTAAAACTAAAACAGTAGGTCAAAAAATTGCCTTAATTAGAAAGTTAAGTTTCAAAGATATACTTCCTGTTGCGCCTGCTGTAGCTGAGTATTCTACAGGAATTACGATGGGGCAAACGGCTGAACAAATGGCTAAAACTTATAATATTTCTCGAGAAGAGCAAGACTCATTAGCACATAGATCTCATACATTAGCAGCCCAAAACTGGGCAGATGGTAATCTTGCTGGTGAAGTGATGAGCACTCATAGTGAGCCATATAAAAACTTCATAGAAGAAGATAATTGTATTCGTAAAAACTCTACGTTAGCAGACTATGGAAAACTTCGTCCTTGTTTTGATCGGAAACATGGCACTGTTACCCCAGCAACTAGTACACCATTAACTGACGGTGGAGCTGCAATCTTATTAATGCGTGAAGGCCGGGCAAAAGAGCTTGGTTATCAGCCTCTAGGGTATATACGCAGTTATGGCTTTGCTGCAATTGATGTCTGGCAAGATATGTTGATGGGACCGAGCTTTGCTACGCCAATTGCTTTAAAGCGAGCAGGGTTAGAATTAGCAGACTTAGATCTTATTGAAATGCATGAAGCTTTTGCTGCGCAAGCATTAGCTAATATGAAAATGTTTGCCAGTGATAAGTTTGCTAGAGAATATTTAGGGCGTGATAAAGCCATAGGTGAAATAGATATGACTAAATTTAACGTAATGGGAGGCTCTCTTGCTTATGGACATCCTTTTGCGGCTACGGGCGCTCGTTTAATTACACAAACTTTAAATGAGTTGAATCGTCGCGGAGGAGGAATTGGATTAGCTACAGCTTGTGCTGCAGGTGGTTTAGGCGCGGCAATGATAGTGGAGACAGACTAATGAGTGTTGATAATAAAGAAGTATCTAGTGTACAGGCTGCTAAAGGTAGCGCACACAATGACACTAGTGCTTTTAACCTGGTTCGACAAGACAACGGCATCGCTCATTTGGTGATGGATGTTGTGAATGACACTATGAACACTTTGAAAGCTGAGTTTACTCAACAAGCTGCTGATGTTCTGGATGAAATACGATCTGATCCTACTATTACCGGAATTGTTTTATGCAGTGGTAAAGAAGACTCTTTCATCGCTGGCGCTGATATTAAAATGATAGATGATTGCCAATCTGCTCAAGAGGTTGCTGCACTTTCTCAACAAGGACAAAAAATTCTATTTGAAATAGAACAATTGAATATACCTGTTGTTGCCGCAATTCATGGAGCTTGTTTGGGAGGAGGTTTAGAGCTTGCTATGGCATGTCATGCACGTATTTGTAGTGACAGTACTAAAACAGCATTAGGTCTACCTGAAGTACAATTAGGTTTATTACCTGGTGGTGGTGGAACACAACGGCTGCCTAAATTAGTAGGCGTACAAAAAGCGCTAGACATGATGTTGACAGGTAAACAACTTAGAGCAAAGCAAGCACTAAAGGTTGGCTTGGTTAATGATGTTGTACCTCATAGTATTCTAATTGCAACAGCTGAAAAAATGGCATTAACGGGAAGTTTTAAAAACAATAAAGTATTTAAATCGTCAGCAATAAATAAGTTTCTAGAAGGTACATCAGTAGGGCGAAATATTGTTTATAAACAAGCAACAAAAGGTGTGTTGGCAAAAACAAAAGGTAACTATCCAGCACCAATTAATATTATTGAGTGTGTAAAAGTAGGTATGGAGCAATCGTCTTCAAAAGGATATTCAATAGAAGCTAAACATTTTTCAGAACTTGCAATGAGTAATGTTTCTGCTCAGTTAAGAAATCTTTTTTTTGCAACTACAGCAATGAAAAAAGAGCAGGGGATAGCAGATGTATTACCTCTTAAAATCACTAAAACGGCTGTACTCGGTGGTGGTCTCATGGGAGGAGGAATTGCCTTTGTTATTGCGACAAAGGCAAAAATGCCAGTAAGAATTAAAGATATTGCTCATCAGGGGATCAGTCATGCGATAAAATATAGTTACGATTTATTAGTTAAAAAAGTCAAACGTCGCTTTATTCGCGATAGTGAGATGCAGAAGCAGTTGTCTATGATCACAGGCACAGTTGATTACTCTGGCTTTAAAGATGTTGATATTGTGGTAGAAGCAGTATTTGAAAATTTAGAATTAAAACAAAATATGGTAGCAGAAGTTGAGCAACAGACTAAACTAACAACAGTTTTTGCTAGTAACACCTCAAGTTTACCTATTGGAAAAATTGCTTTAAAAGCGTTGCGACCAGAAAATGTGATCGGTCTACATTACTTTTCACCTGTAGATAAAATGCCATTGGTAGAAATCATTCCCCATGATAAAACCTCAGATCAAACTATTTCGACAACCGTAGCCTTTGCTAAAAAACAAGGTAAAACACCTATTGTTGTTAAAGACAAGGCTGGTTTTTATGTGAACCGTATTTTAGCTCCGTATATGAACGAAGCTGCGATTTTGTTACTTGCAGGAGAACCTATTGATAAGTTAGATAAAGCGTTAGTTAATTTTGGTTTTCCTGTTGGCCCTATGCAACTGCTAGATGAAGTAGGCATTGATGTAGGAGCGAAAATAGGTCCAATATTACAAGCTGATTTAGGTGAGCGTTTTGCCGCACCTGCAGCTTTTGATAACTTATTGGCTGATGGTCGTTTAGGTAAGAAATCAAATAAAGGCTTTTACTTATATAACAAGGAAGCTAGTAAAGGCTTTTTAAATCAATTAAAGAAAAAAGGGAAGCAAGTTGATGCAAGTGTTTACTCTTTACTCAATGTGAATCCTGTTGGACATTTATCTGCTGATGAAATAGCAAAACGTTGTGTATATATGATGCTAAATGAAGCTGCGCGTTGTGTTGATGAAGGAATTGTAAGAAATGCACGCGATGGTGATATTGGCGCTATTTTTGGTATTGGTTTCCCTCCGTTCTTAGGTGGTCCATTACGTTACATTGATAAAATAGGTGCTGCAAAACTAGTAGAGCAATTAACGCATTTATCGCAGCAGCATGGAGAACGCTATACACCTTGTAATGCTTTAATCTCAATGGCTGAAAAAGGGGAGTGTTATTACTAACCCTCTTCAATATATTTTTGCAGAATAAATATAAAGCGCTAAACTTTAAAGTTAGCGCTTTTTTATTTTGTTTGTAGGGCAAATAGACTAACTGGTTAATTTTAATGCAGTAATATTCCGTTCTACGGCAAAATATCCCCGCTATGAGAGGAGGCTTTTTGCCATGTTCAATGTGTGTTCAAATAGAATAATGCTATTTTTAGTTGAATAAATAAGCAGTTTTCATTATATTAGCGCCGAATTTAAAAATTCGATTTAGTTAACTAAATTATTTATTCGTGTGGAAATATGATGTTGTTGCTTTTAGTGTTATTCGTAGTATGTGTCAGTGCTGTTTGTGGAGTGTTTTTTTATTGCCAAGCATTGATAACAGGTTTTGGCTGTAAGCGCTGGACTCTTGCTGGGCTTGTGTTTGGACCGCTGATATGGCCTATGTTTGCCATGAAGAAAAGAATGAAGCTAAACCATCTTTTTGGTTTAGAACAGTTGATATTTATTGCCTAGATTGACAAGAAAGTAGATGAAATATTTTGCATCTATTATTTGAAGTGAATAGTAAAAACTATTAATAAAATTGCTAACATCCTTGTTAGTAATGTTTCTATATTAACTGCTAATATTAGCAGTAGATATTATTGTTAGACTTACGTTAAGCGCCTAAGACCACCAAGTGTTAGCAGAAGTCTCTTTAATCTCAATTCGAGTAGCAATAGGGTTTGTTTTCTTTACCCTAGAGACTCTAAATAAAGTCTTTAATAAATTAATCATTATTAGCCTCTTTTTGAGTATTCATCAATTTATATACGTAAAGTGCCGCGTCTTTTATTGATGCGCAGTGTGCCACGTCTTTTGTTAATTTGGTTTAGACTGTCTTGTGGACTAAGTTCCTGAACTTCCAAAGCATTAATATCAACTGCAGGGGCATTGATTCTTAAAGTACCGCGTCTTTTATTGATGCGCAGTGTGCCACGTCTTTTGTTAATTCGCAGAGTTCCACGTCTTTTGTTAACTTGTTGTAAGCTATCTTGCTGGATAATTTCTTGCTCTTGTAAATTATTAGTATCAATTGCAGGAGCGGGAGATACAGACATAACCACAGATAGAATAATTGAACTTAGCATGTACTTTTCCTCATAATTATTGATTTTGAATTTCAGGAATATTAATGCTTAAAGTGTGCCAAAACATAAAGTTACAGCGTAAACCCTGTAAAAATGGGCGTGTTGAAGAATTAATTGGATGTTTTTGAATTGTTATAATTTACTGAAAGTGGTAGTGCTATTTTTTTGACGTTTACGTTACAGGGAGCTTAACGATTAAATGAGGTAGATTTATTAGTAATTTGGTGAGCTAATAAATAGTTTTGAAAGTGATCAGTCGCTAAGGGTTTACTATATAAGTAGCCTTGCAGTTGTTCACATTGTAAACCAGCAAGAAAACTAAGCTGTTGGTTAGTTTCTACACCTTCAGCAACAACATCCATCCCTAAGTTATGAGCGATAGTCACTATTGTTGCAACCATATTTCTCCCTTGTTCTGACTGCTCTATATCATCAACAAAAGCTTTGTCTATTTTTAACGTGTTCAGTGGAAATTTTCTTAAATAAGCTAATGAAGAATAACCAGTACCAAAATCGTCGAGCGATAAATGTATTCCCATAGCTCTTATCTGCAACATAGTATCTATTGCTGCTTGAGGTGAGTCCATGACGGTGCCTTCAGTTATCTCAAGTTCAAGATGTTTAGCAGGAAGCTGGCTATCTTTTAATATATTTGCTATCTGCGCTGCTAAGTTAGCTTGAGTAAACTGTACCGCTGATAAATTAACGGCAACACGGCCATCGAATAATCCAGCATCAACCCATTTTTTAGTCGCATAACATGCTTTTCTTAAAACGATTTCTCCAATGTCAATAATTTGTCCTGTTTCTTCTGAAACAGGAATAAATACGATGGGGCTTATCACACCTTTATTTGGTGTTTCAAAGCGCACTAATGCCTCCATACCAGCAATTTTACCTGTAGATATTTCAATCTTAGGCTGATAATAAACTGAAAAAGAATCTTCTTTTAGACCGTGACGAATTAAGTTTTCAACTTGTAGGCGTTTTACTGCCTTTTTGTTCATAGAGTCACTGAAAAATTGATATTTATTACCGCCACTGCCTTTTGCATGATACATAGCTGTGTCGGCATTTTTTAGTAACTCATGACCCGTAAGCCCATCTTCGGGGAAAAGTACAATACCAATACTGCTATAGAGAACTATTTCCTGATTCTTAAGCTTAAAAGGTTGGGCAATAGTACGCAAAATCTTTTTGGCAAGAGAAGTTATCGTATGAATATCATTAGTATCTTCTATAATGATACTAAACTCATCACCACCTAATCGATAAACAGTATCCTTTTTAGAGGTCAGTTTTAGCATGCGCTTAGCTACTTGACATAGTATGTTGTCACCTACTTGATGCCCCATAGAGTCATTAATTTTCTTAAAGTTATCTAAATCAAATACGAGCAGAGCATGGTTGATGTTTTTCTTTACTAATCGAGCTTGATTTGCTTGGAAAAAAGCACGGTTGGGTAAGCCCGTTAATGTATCTGAACTTGCTAGTTTTATTAACTCTGCCTCAGTTTCTTTACGTGTTGTTATATCTGAGAAAACACCGACAAAATGGGATATATCACCTGCTTCATCACGAATAACATCAATATTTAAATCTGTTAGATACTTACTGCCATCAACTCGTAAATTTTCTATCTCGCCATACCAACTACCTTTCGTAAGCAGATGCTTTTTAATATCTTGTGAAAAGCTAATGGGGTATTGATTAAAGCTTAATGAGCAACCGACCATTTGAGTTTTACTTTTGCCAGTAATGCGCTGAAAAGCCTTATTAACATCAACAACAACAAATTGACGATCATAAATAACAACAGCATCAGATATGTTTTGAATACATCGTGCGAATAACTTTAAACGCTCTTCAGCTTTTTTTATTTGGCTTATATCTTTTAATGTTCCGGTCATACGAGTTGGATTATTATTTTCATCTCGTTCAACAATTTTTCCACGATCTAAAATCCATACCCAATTATTGTTTTTATCTTTTACACGGTAAGTGGCTTCAAAGTGTTCTGTTTCATTAATGAAGTGGTCATTAAGGGTTTCTTTGACTCGTTCTATATCATGTTGATGAACGTTCGTTTCTTCTTTAGATAAACTGTTTCCATCTGAATTACTATTTCGAGTGCCATCTTGAGGAAACTCTAAAATACCCCATATGTTTGAGCGATATATTTTACCCGTGGTTATATTCCAATCCCACATTTCATCACCGCTACCCCATAAAGATAACTTTAAACGTTCTTCACTTTCTTTTATTTGTGCATTGTATTTTTTTTTGTTTCTGTATTGCTGAAGAATATAAATTAATACTAGTAACAATATTAATGAGTATACGAAAAGCATACTCGTTGATAGCCACCACGGGGGGAGTATTCGTACGTTAAGTTGACTGGTTTTAGCATTGTCAGGTTGATGAGCATCGTAGGCTTGCACTTCAAAAACGTAATCACCAGGACTGAGGTTAGTATATGTTGCACGGTTATTATTAGTGCCAACTTCTGTTGCCGCATCAATCCAGTCTTTTTCTAGACCAAGTAAGCGATATTTATATCGCAATTGTGTTGGTAGCTTTGTATTGGGCGACACAAACTCAAACCTAATAGGTGACTGCTTATAAGCTAATTCAACCTGTTTAAGGTAATTTAGTTGTTTGGATAAACTATAGTTTTTAGCCGTTGAAGAGGTGTTGTTATTTGGGTTAGTAGGTATCTTTTTATTGGCAACATAAAGGTTTGTAAAAATGGGTTGAGAAATGCTCTGAGTTACATTAAGTAACCTTTCAGGAAATAAGCTATAGAAACCATCTGGACTACCAAAAAACAACTCTCCTTTGTTAGATTTAAATGATGAATTTTGGTTAAATTCAGGAGAACTTATTGCAAAGTCGACATCAAAATGAATACTTGAATCACCATTGGGCATAATGGTATTAATTCCTGTATTTTTGGCTATCCAAGCACGTCCTTTCTGATCAATTAAAATTGATGAAGTATGATTATTTTTTAATATATTATTC
>CAJXUT010000001.1 GCA_913061365.1 uncultured Colwellia sp. | reverse complement strand
CACTTGCTCCTTCGGTACTAACATAAGTGCCAGCTGGGGCTTGTGTTGCTTGGCTAGCACCTATGGTATCAACAAAGCTACCAATCGGAGCAGGTGTTGCTTGACTTGCTCCTTGGGTATCAACATAGCTGCCGATTGGCGCTGATGTGGTTTGGCTTGCACCCTCAGTATCAACATACGTTCCGACAGGCGCTAGACTAGCGGTAGTTTGGCCAGTATTGGCTACATAGCTACCAATAGGCGCATTTGTAGCCGCAGATTGACCAGCATTTGCGACATAGCTACCCGCAGGTGCCGGTGTTGCTTCACTTGCTCCTTCGGTACTAACATAAGTGCCAGCTGGGGCTTGTGTTGCTTGGCTTGCTCCTTGGGTATCAACAAAGCTGCCAATAGGTGCTGGTGTTGTTTGACTCGCTCCCTCAGCATTAACATACGTACCGAAAGGTGCTTGGATAGCGGTAGTTTGGCCAGCATTGGCTACATAGCTTCCAACAGGTGCTAACGTGGCCGCAGATTGACCGACACTTGCTACATAACTTCCTGGTGGGGCAATGATTGCTGTAGTTGCACCTGAATTAGGCACATAATATCCTGCAAGTGCTGCAGTACAGCTATCAGTAACAGGAGCACTTATTGGTTTATAAAAACCTGGAGTACAGCCATTGTCAGCTAGAACATTGATGGAGAATAGAGATAAAGCCAGGCATGAATATTTGAAGGGTAATGAGTATTTTGAATAATTTTCTTTCATTTTAGTCCTTTATAATGATCTAACGACCAACTTTAATCTGTTATGATAAATACAATTGTTGGTGATAGTTTATACATTTTTGTGCGTCTAGCATAGATAATTTTATGAATAGCCATTTTAAAATTAAGGTATATTAACAGGTAAGTAAATATGATTTTAACTGAGTCATCTGCCCGAGAAATATTAGAGCAAGCTGTTACTTTTCATCGAAGTGGTCAATTTGAAGAGGCAGAAGAACTTTATTTGAAATTACTTGCGGCTGATTTCTTTTCGTTAGCGGTAAAGCATAACTTAGGCACATTGAATTTATCTCTTGGTAAATTGAAAACGGCATTGAAGTTAATTGATGAAGTCGTGCTAGAAGATCCTGATAATGAGGAACAATATGCGACCTATAAATTATTAGCAAAAGAACTATATAGAAATAATCATTGGGAAGCTGCACGCCCATGGTTGGAAAAAGCAATTTCAGTTAACCCAAATGATCAAGAACTCATCTCATTTCTTAAACGAGTTAAACCTCGGGATTATTTAGAGTCAGAAGTTTATGATCCACAAGCGAATAAAACATTATTACGTTATAGCCCTAGAGAAGCTGATACATATGTTTATACCATTGATATAAGTGGAACATGTAACTTACGATGCCCCAGTTGTCCTGTAGGTAACTTTTCAATTGCCGATCGTAATATTGGTATGATGCCGGTGGCACTTTTTAGATCAATATTAAATAAAATAAAGCAAGAATCTATTAGTGATAACCCTCAAATATGGCTCTATAATTGGGGAGAGCCTATGCTACACCCTAAATTATCAGAAATTATAAAAATAGTTAAAGATCATGGTTTCAGTGTTCACATTTCCACAAATTTAAACACAGAGCAAGGGATTGAAAAATTAGCACAGGCTAATCCTGATGAGATAAAAATATCTTTGTCGGGTTTTAGTGAACAGACTTATAGTAAAACACATAAACGTGGAAAAATATCACTACTCAAATCTAATATGTATTTGTTGCGTTACTATTTAGATAAATATAAAAGCAACTCTCATGTATGGGTAGGACAACATCTATATAAAAATAACTTTCATGAAAAAGATGTAGTGAATTCAGTTTGTCATGAGTTAAATTTTTCTCATAGTCCTATGCAAGCTTTTTTCCAGCCAATTGAAAAATTGGTGAGGCTCATGAATGATCAGGTAGATGATGCAGATAAGAATATTTTGTCTGAATTGCTCATGGATCCTCGTCAATATATACCGAATGTGATTAAACATCGTTCAGGTAATTACGATTGTGAATTAAGGTTTAACCAAACAGTTATCAACTATGATGGAGAAGTTGCTCTATGTTGTGGTGTGTATGATAAAAAAAATATGTTAGGTGTTAATTTTTTAGAGCGTTCACATCACGAAATTGAAGCTTTGAAGTATCAGCATCCATTTTGTCAGCAATGCCGCCAAAATGGCTGTGATTATTCTTCTACTGAACCTATGGATAAAATATAAAACTTACTAGAGTGTAGTAATATAAATTTATTGTTATGTTTTTATTTTAAATGAACATTTACTTTGTATTGAATCAAAGTAAATGTTTTAATTCTTAATATAATACTCAGTATTCTGAATCACATATTTTTTTATGAATAATCAAATTATCGTTTTTTTAAAAGCATTATTAGGTAGCTGTAAAGACTTATTACCTATAATTCTTGTTATTGCCTTTTTTCAGTTTGTTGTTTTACAACAAACTATGCCTAATGTTGGCGATATTTTAGTGGGGTTAGTCTTAGTTGTTTTGGGGCTTACCTTCTTTATTTATGGATTAGAGATGGGGTTGTTTCCCATTGGTGAGTCGATGGCGCAAGCCTTCGCGAAAAAAGGCAGTATTAGCTGGCTTCTTACTTTTGCTTTTTGTTTAGGATTTGGAACTACCGTAGCTGAACCCTCCTTAATAGCTGTAGCAAAAGAAGCTGCAATTGTTGCTGCCTCAGGTGGGATAATTGCCGATACAGTCGAGTCGCAACTTTCCTACGCTAACGGCTTACGTTTTACCGTTGCCTTTGCTGTTGGACTTGCCATTGTAATTGGTGTTTTACGTATACTTCGTGGTTGGCCAATACAATACTTAATTCTAGGCGGTTATGTCGTTGTTGTATTGATGACAATCATAGCACCTAGTTGGATTATCGGTATTGCTTATGATTCTGGTGGCGTTACAACGTCTACAATTACGGTTCCGTTAGTAACTGCCCTAGGTGTTGGTTTAGCATCGGCAATAAAGGGGCGAAACCCCATGATTGACGGCTTTGGTTTAATTGCTTTTGCTTCCTTAACGCCAATGATTTTTGTGATGATGTATGGCATGGTGATTGGTTAATGGACTTACTTTTTGAATTTTTAAATACGCTAAAAAATACAGTTGTTGATGTATTACCTATCTTATCAATCATATTAGGCTTTCAATTACTCGTTATTCGCAAACCTATTCCTCATATCAAACAAGTGGGCTTTGGCTTTATCTACGTACTTATAGGTTTAGCTTTATTTTTACTTGGCTTAGAAAAAGCTTTATTTCCGTTAGGGAAAATGATGGCGGAGCAGCTCACTGCGCCAGAGTTCATCCAAGCAGGCGAGACAGTACTAACAAGCATCCATTGGTCAGACTATAAGTGGGTTTATATATTTGCTGCTGCCATAGGTTTTAGTACAACCATTGCGGAGCCTTCACTTATTGCGGTTGCTATTAAGGCGGAAGAAGTTTCTGGTGGTGCTATCAATGCTAACAGTTTGCGCATTTCAGTGGCTATTGGTGTTGCTATTGGTATCGCTTTAGGAAGTTACCGTATTGTTGTTGGTCATCCTATTCATTACTACATTATTGCTGGCTATATTGTTGTGGTTATTCAAACCTTCTTTTGTCCTAAATTGATTGTGCCATTAGCCTATGATTCTGGCGGTGTAACCACATCTACAGTAACCGTGCCTTTAGTTGCTGCATTAGGTTTAGGTTTAGCTAGTACAATTCCGGGTCGTAGCCCACTTATTGATGGATTTGGCTTAATAGCTTTCGCTAGTTTATTCCCGATTATTGCAGTTATGGCTTATGCTCAAATAACAGAAGCTAAAGCGCGTCGAGTTGAAAAGAAATTAGAAAAAAGAAAACGTATTAAAGTAAATAAACGTAATTTAAAACAGATACAAAAAGACTCAAGTAACGAGTCTTAAAAAGATTAATAAAACAGGTGATCATATGCAATTCAAATTAATTGTTGCCTTTGTAGACGACTCTGTAACAGATGACGTTATGAAAGGGGCAAGAATGGCAGGCGCAACAGGCGCAACCATAATAAATCATGCTAGAGGCGAGGGTGTTAAACGCCAACGTACTTTCTTTGGTATGCAGCTAGAGACACAAAGAGATGTATTACTTTTTGTTGTTGAAGAACATTTATCAAGAAAAGTCCTTGAGCGAATTAGTAAAATTGCGGGTTTTGATGAAGACTCAGGTAAAGGCATTGCAATTCAGCTAAATGTTGAAGATGCAGTGGGCGTAGCTCATCAAGTAGAGCGATTAAAAGGTAAAGTTGAGGAAGAGTTATGAGCCATAAATTAGTACAAGTCAAAGATGCAATGACCACCGATAATTATCAATTTGCCGATGGCATGATGACTGCTTCTGAAGGTATTAAGCTTGCTAAAGAGCATAATGTCACAGCATTAATTATTAATAAACGTAATGAGCAAGACGAATACGGCATAGTAATGCTTGCTGATATCGCTAAAGAAGTTTTAGCAAAAGATCGTTCTCCTGAACGCGTAAACTTATATGAAATAATGGCGAAACCATTGATCAGTGTGCTACCTGATATGGATGTAAGATATTGTGCTCGATTATTTGAGCGCTTCAGAATTCATCTTGCTCCAGTTATTGAAAACAAAGAAATTATTGGTATGGTTGATTACACCAATATGGTGTTTAGTCAGGTCGAATAGTTAACGTTAATAGGCTAGGTTATTGAGTTAACTTCCATGTGAGAGTATTCAATAACTTAGCATTAAAAATTAGAAGGTTTAAATGAGTAAATTTAAATCTTCCCAAAAATAGTGTTACTTTTTAACAAAACGATCAAGCTTTTAATATGTTGATGTTATAACGCTTTTGTTAATGTAGGCTATAGGGTTAAAATAGCCGGAATTAATCCGCTAGCGCTAGAAAATAATATATCTATATGAGTAAAATTTACCACCATCCAGTACAAATCTATTATGAAGACACTGACCATTCAGGAGTCGTTTATCATCCCAATTTTTTAAAGTACTTTGAACGTGCACGTGAACATGTCATTGATAGTGATCGTTTAGCTAAATTATGGAATGAAAAAAGTTTAGGCTTTGCTGTATATAAAGCAAATTTAACTTTTCAAGACGGTGTTGAGTTTGCTGAAATTTGTGATATTCGCACAACGTTTAAACTTGATGGAAAATATAAAACGCTATGGCGACAAGAAGTTTGGCGTCCTAATGCCACTAAACCTGCCGTTATTGGCGATATTGAAATGGTTTGTCTAGATAAAGAAAAACGCTTACATCCAATTCCTGATGAAATACTAAATCCACTAACATCAAGTAAGTAGTGTTTCTTGGTAACCTAGTAATGGAATGCTATTAAAACAGCGTAGCTTATAATCAATATCTTGGTTTTGATTTTTAGCTCTTAATGCAATGGCAATACGATGTTGTTCATTACCTACTGGATATAAAAGCCAATTTTGCCAAATACTTGCGTTATCTACCCTATGTTGAGCAAAGCTCAAATTAATATTATTTTTAATAGCAAAGGGCAATGATGTCTCTGTGAAGGTATCAATAATATTGAAACTAAAGTCTTTAAGGGGAATAGCTAAGCCTAGTCCCCATGCTTTAATGTATGACTCTTTTAACGTCCAATAGTCAAAAAAACGATGACGTTGTTGCTCTTTAGGTAAAGAGAATAATTCATTAGTCTCAGTTACTGAAAAGTATCTATCTGCTATGGCTAAAACATCGTTATTGCGTGTTGTGTTCTCAACATCACAACCAATATCGTCTTCTAAAGTAACTACACAGATAATAAGATTTTTTGTGTGGCTTATATTAAATCGCAAAGGCAGTGGCGGATTAACAATTTCAGGTTTATCTTTTTCTCCTTTCTCGAATTGCCACTCATTAGGCGCAATATCAGCATAATACGAGAGTAGATCTCGTATAAAGGCTCGAGTAACTAAGGCATCATGCCTGTCGTTAGCAAACTTGTATCTTTGCTGTTTAACTGTTTCATCAGCGCTGAGTAAATCTTTATATTTATCGAGCAATTCAGTTTGTGTTATTTCACTCGGGTTGACTTGCCACAAATGGATTTCATGCTGATTAATTTTCAGAGAGTTTTTTGATTTTTGTGCAGTTAAAGCAAGAGTCATGAAAAAGTATCACAAGGTTGTATTGAATAATCTATGTAAGTTTTATAACAAAGACTAATTTTAATAACTGCGACTCTATCATAAAATTTAGACAGAATTTTAACTTTTTATGCTGCTTTTATCGAAAACCCTTGATGCAAATCAAAGGTTTTTACTTACTTATACTTGATTTTTATAAAATGGAAACCTGCCAGCTTCAACTGGTTGTCCATTCGAACTTATCGGTAGCTAATACTTTTGTCTATTTTCACATTTAACCTTGTATCGGGTGATTGTGTTGGGTATGAAACCTGTGTATATTAGCCCACCTTGATAAAATATATTCAGTGTATTTTATATTTAATACACGATGAAGAAAGACGATTGATGATAAAGCAGCAAGTAAGCATAACCACTACAGCAGAGCATAGTAAACAATATGCATATTGTTTGGTAAAGGTAAATAATGTCTAAACAACATGCGAATGCGACTACAACGCCTGAAATGCGTGCGTTTATTCATGAATCAGATTTACCAACTGCGGTTCTAGCACGTTTACTTAAAATATCTGAGTCAACAGTACGCAAATGGCGTCGACGCGAATCGATGTCAGATGCGTCTCATGTACCAAAACAATTAAACACTACGTTAAGTGAAGCGCAAGAGTATGTTGTTGTTGAATTGAGAACTCGATTATTGCTCTCTCTTGATGAATTACTTGCGGTCTGTAAACAGTTTATCAATCCACATGTATCTCGTGCCGGCTTACAACGTTGTTTAAAACGCCATGGTGTTTCGCGTTTAGCTGATATGGAAGATAGTGGTGAATTTATCGATGCAGATAGCCCACTGTCGTCACCTGTACAAGTCACGTTAGAAGATACCCTTGAACACCAAGTACTCCATTCAGATATTTCACCACAAGCAATGCGTGAAGTACTGAATCGGACTAATAATTTATCGGAAGATGAAGTCGTACAAGTAAAAGTCACACAATTGCCAGACTTTTCTAATGAAAAGCAAACGGCTGACTCTGAAGAAGTAAAAGAAAAAGATCAAATGAATAAACGACGTTTACTCGTCGCCAATGATCCTAGCTCTGGCTGGGTATATGTTGATATTTATGATGGTAACGAAGCTGATGCAGCGAGTCGTTACATGAGCTACGTGCTCACTAAAGCCCCATTCCATATTCGCCGAATTTTGGCGGGTAATTATACTGAATTTCTAAGTCGTTTTCGTCTACTAAATGATGTAGCGAACAATGCCACTGATAGTGCTGATGATGAAAAAAATCGCCCAAGTGATATTGACAATAGTGACCGCGAAAACGCAACAAAATCCTAAACTGGAGATACTTTAATGGTTAATAAGCAAGATGTAACAAATGTAAAAGCTGAAGAAAACCTCACTGATGAACAGCAATTTAACTCGCGCTTACAAGAGTGCCCAATTGCTGTTGTTGGTATGGCCTCAATTTTTGCAGATGCTAAAAATTTAGAAGATTACTGGGACAATATTTTTGAATCAGTAGACACCATTAAAGATGTGCCTAGCGATCGTTGGGCAGTTGACGATTATTATAATAGCGATCCACGCGCAGCAGATAAAACCTACTGTAAACGCGGTGGCTTTTTACCTGAAATTGACTTTGATCCTATGGAGTTTGGTTTACCGCCAAATATCTTAGAATTAACCGATATCGCACAATTATTATCATTAGTGGTTGCTCGTGATGTGCTAAATGATGCAGGTATAGGTGATGGCTCAGGCTATGACCGTGACAAAGTAGGTATCACGCTAGGTGTGGGTGGTGGACAAAAACAAATTTCACCATTAACGTCTCGCTTACAAGGCCCTGTTTTAGAAAAAGTATTAAAAGCCTCTGGTGTTGATGCTGAAGATCGCGCCATGATCATTGAAAAGTTTAAGAAAGCTTATATTGGCTGGGAAGAAAATTCATTCCCTGGCATGTTAGGTAATGTTATTTCAGGTCGTATTGCTAACCGTTTTGATTTTGGTGGCACTAACTGTGTGGTTGATGCGGCTTGTGCAGGTTCATTAGCAGCAATTAAATTAGCCATTTCAGACTTATTAGAGCATCGCTCAGAAGTGATGATTTCTGGTGGTGTTTGTTGTGATAACTCACCGTTTATGTACATGTCATTCTCTAAAACGCCTGCTTTTACTACCGGTGAAGATATTCGCCCGTTTGATAATGATTCAAAAGGCATGATGATTGGTGAAGGTATCGGCATGATGGCGTTTAAACGTCTTGAAGATGCTGAACGTGATGGCGATAAAATTTATGCGGTACTTAAAGGTATTGGTACTTCTTCAGATGGCCGTTTTAAATCTATTTATGCACCGCGTCCAGATGGACAAGCAAAAGCATTAAAACGTGCTTATGATGATGCAGGTTTTGCTCCTAGCTCTTGTGGTTTAATTGAAGCCCACGGTACGGGTACCAAAGCAGGCGATGCCGCTGAATTTGGTGGTTTGGTTAAGCATTTTAGTGCAAATAACGATCAAAAACAGCATATTGCATTAGGCTCAGTTAAGTCGCAAATTGGCCATACTAAAGCAGCTGCTGGCTCTGCAGGTATGATCAAAGCAATTTTAGCGTTACACCACAAAGTATTACCGGCAACTATTCATATTGATCAACCAAATACAGCGCTAGAAATTGAAAATAGCCCAATGTATTTGAACAGTGAAACACGTCCTTGGATGGCAAGAGAAGATGGTTTACCTCGTCGTGCAGGCATCAGCTCATTTGGTTTTGGTGGTACTAACTACCACATGGTATTAGAAGAATACACGCCAACGGCACAAGGGCAGTACCGTTTAAATGCAGTACCACAAACTATTTTAGTTGCGGCTGAAAGCGAGAACGCTTTAATTGCTAACTTAACTGATTGGCAAGCTAAATTGAGTGTTAATAGCGAAGCACAACCGTATGTGTTTAATGCCTTAGTGACTGAAAATGCCTTGCAAACACCAGCAGCTGAATTAGCTCGTTGTGGTTTTGTTGCTAAAAATGCTGAGCAAGCAATTAGCATGATTGAAGCGGCGCTTAAACAATTTAAAGCAAAAGCAGGTCAAGATGACTGGTCTATTCCAACAGGCGTTTACTATCGTAAATCAGCCTTAACCGTTGAAGGTAAAGTGGTTGCACTTTTCTCTGGTCAGGGCTCACAATATGTGAACATGGGACGAGAGCTTGCTTGTAACTTCCCAAGTGTAATGCAAGCTGCACAAGATATGGATAGTGAATTTACTACTGCTGGTTTAGGACAATTAACGCCAACAACCTACCCAATTCCTGTTTTTAGTAATGATGAACGCAAAGCACAAGAAGAAGCACTGCGATTAACTCAACATGCGCAGCCTGCTATTGGTACCTTAAGTGTTGGCCTATATAAAACTTTCACCAATGCGGGCTTTAAGGCTGATTTTACTGCGGGTCACAGTTTTGGTGAGTTGACAGCACTTTGGGCTGCGGGGGTATTAAACGACAGCGATTATATGATGTTAGCTCGTAGTCGCGGTCAAGCAATGGCAGCACCAGAAGATACAAGTGTTGATACAGGTACCATGATTGCCGTGGTGGGTTCACCTGAAAAAGTGGCCGAAGATATCAAGGACATCAAAGATATCTCTATTGCTAATTACAACTCAAACAACCAAGTGGTGGTTGCCGGTGTAACAAGTCAAATTGCTATCGCGATGGATGAGCTTAAAGCGAAAGGCTATAAAGTTGTTCCATTACCTGTTTCAGCAGCATTTCATACACCATTGGTTGGCCATGCTCAAAAACCTTTTGCAGCAGCAATTGATAACGCTAAATTTAATAAGCCAAGTGTACCTGTTTACTCTAATGGCACAGCAAAAGCACATTCAAATAAAGCAGCTGATATTAAAAAGAGCTTAAAAAATCACATATTAGAATCAGTTCACTTTAATGAAGAAATTGATAATATTTATGCTGATGGTGGTCGTGTATTTGTTGAATTTGGACCAAAGAATGTTTTAACTAAACTAGTTGAAAATATCTTACAAGACAAAGACGATGTTGTGGCAATTGCAGTTAATGCAAATCCTAAAAAGTCTGCTGATATGCAAATGCGTCAAGCGGCTGTGCAAATGGCGGTATTAGGTTTAACACTCAATGATGTTGATCCTTATTGCGCGGTTAAACGTCCGTTAGCGGCAACTAAAATGTCTCCTTTAGGAATGAAATTAACAGGTGCTTCTTATGTTAGTGCTAAAACAACCAAAGCATTTGAAGATGCCCTAAATGACGGTGTTACTATTAAGCAAGCTACCTCTGTACCTGTTGCGGTACCAGCGGCACAAGTAGTAGAAAAAATTGTAGAAGTAGAGAAGATAGTAGAGAAAATTGTCGAAGTTGAAAAAATTGTTTATTTAAATGCTGATGGCAGTATTGCTCAACCAAACGAGGTTAATGTGCCAGCTGCAGTGACTGGTGGAGCAGGTGCTGAAGATTTAGCCAACAGCATTGAACGTAGTGTTAGCCAGTTTGTTGATCATCAACAACAGCTATTAAACGTGCATGAACAATATATGCAAGGTCCAAAAGATTACGCTAAAACCTTTGATACTGTACTTTCTGCACAAGAAGGTGATGAGTTACCTGAAAGTTTAGATCGCACTTTAGGCATGTACCATGACTTCCAATCTGAGACTTTACGTGTTCATGAACAATATCTAAATAATCAAACAGATAATATGGCAGCCATGTTATCAACTAGTGATGCACCCGTTGTAGCAAAAAATGTAGAGAAAGTTGTTACACCTGCAGCACCTAAAGCATCAACTCCAGCTCCTGTAAAACCAGCAGCTCAAGTTTCAAAACCTGTTACTCAAGCGACTCCGGTAACGCCTGTAGTTACTAATACTCCAGTAGCGCCAGTACAAACAGTCGCTACTGCGGTAGCGATGGCACCTGTTGCTGAAACAGTTATTGCTGTTCCTGCGCAAGCTGCAGCAGTTGATTTAGCAAAAATCCAAACAGTGATGATGGAAGTTGTTGCTGAGAAAACAGGCTATCCAACAGAAATGTTAGAGCTTGAAATGGATATGGAAGCAGATTTAGGTATCGACTCTATTAAACGTGTTGAAATCTTAGGTTCAGTGCAAGAAACCATTCCAGACTTACCAGAGCTTAATCCAGAAGATTTAGCTGAGCTACGTACCTTAGGTGAAATCGTTAGCTACATGCAATCTAAAGTCTCTGCTGCACCAGCTGCTGTTGTAGAAAGTGCACCAGTTGCTGACACAAGTGCAGCACCTGCCATTGATACAGCTTACATCCAAAAAGTAATGATGGAAGTGGTTGCTGAGAAAACTGGTTATCCCGTTGATATGCTAGAGCTTGAAATGGACATGGAAGCAGATTTAGGTATCGACTCTATTAAACGTGTTGAAATCTTAGGTTCGGTTCAAGAAACCATTCCAGACTTACCAGAGCTTAATCCAGAAGATTTAGCTGAATTACGTACCTTAGGTGAAATCGTTAGCTACATGCAGTCTAAAGTATCTGCTCCTGTTGTAGAAAGCGCACCCGTAGCAGCTGTAAGCGCTGCACCTGCCATTGATACTGATTACATTCAAAAAGTAATGATGGACGTGGTTGCTGAGAAAACTGGTTACCCTGTTGATATGTTAGAGCTTGAAATGGACATGGAAGCAGATTTAGGTATTGACTCAATCAAACGCGTTGAAATTCTAGGGGCAGTTCAAGAAACGATTCCTGATTTACCTGAGCTTAACCCAGAAGATTTAGCTGAATTACGTACCTTAGGTGAAATTGTTAGCTATATGCAGTCTAAAGTATCTCCTGCGGAGCAGTTAATAGTTACGAGTAACGAAGTAAGCGCGGCACCGGCGATTGACACTGATTACATCCAAAAAGTGATGATGGAAGTGGTTGCTGAGAAAACAGGTTACCCAGTAGAAATGTTAGAGCTTGCCATGGATATGGAAGCAGACTTGGGTATTGATTCGATTAAACGTGTTGAGATTTTAGGGGCTGTTCAGGAAACGATTCCTGATTTACCAGAGCTTAATCCTGAAGATTTAGCAGAGCTACGTACCTTAGGCGAGATTGTAAGTTATATGCAATCTAAAGTTTCTCCGACGGAACCAACACCACCAGGTGCAAAAGCAAGTGTGCCAACAGCAGACAAAACAACTGAAGTTACGGCTGACTTTCAAGGAGCACCTAGTGCTACTGTAGAATTAACGGCTTTATCTTCAATTAATAAAATAGCTCAAGATGTAACAGGTGCTAATGCTTTAATCGTTGACGATGGCACAGGCGCAGCCGTTGCATTAAGTGGCAAACTAGTAAAAGCCGGTTGGAACGTTACCGCGTTAAAGCCTAACTGGATAACAGTTAACTCGAAAAAAGCTTTTGCTAAATCAGTTAACGTGATTGAAATTGGTAACAGTGATAAAACGCTTGATGAAGCGCAAGTTAGCGATATCATCGAGAAAAATGAACAACTTGATGCGGTGATATACTTACAATCTGGTAATCCAGTTGATGCTATTGCTTACCCAGAAGCGGCAAAACAAGGCTTAATGCTAGCGTTTATATTAGCGAAACTATCTAAAGTAAAAGCAGCAACCAAAGTACGTGCTTCATTTATGGTTGTTACACGTCAAGGTGGCGCGTTAGGTTTCGCCAATGGTGATGACAGTGCTGCACAAGTTAAAGCAGATGTTAATGCTGATTTAGTACAAGCAGGTTTAGCAGGCTTAGTTAAAACCATTAACCACGAATGGAATGCAGGTGAAGATAGCGTATTCTGTCGAGTAGTTGATTTGTCTGCTAAATTAGCGGCAGATAAAGCAGCAACAATGATCAGTGACGAATTATTGGATATTGATACTAGCTTTGTTGAAGTAGCTTATGACACAGATAACCTAAGTAATAACATTGGTACGCGATTAACCTTAACCGGTGTGGCTACTGATAGTTATCAATTAACAGCTGGGGAAAGCATTACCAGTGATTCAGTATTTTTAGTGAGTGGTGGCGCCAAAGGTGTAACAGCTCATTGTGTGATAGAAATAGCCAAACAGTATCAAGCTAAATTTATCTTATTAGGTCGTTCATCGTTTGATGATAACGAACCAAGTTGGGCGCAAGGTATTACTGACGAAGTTGCTTTGAAAAAAGCGGCGATGCAAGCCTTGATTGCTGCAGGTGACAAACCTACGCCAGTTAAAGTAACGCAATTTGTTCGTCCTGTTTTAGCAAATCGTGAAATTGCACAAACATTAAATGCAATTAAAGCCGCTGGCGGCCAAGCACACTATGTGGCAGCTGATGTAACTAACAGTAGCAGTGTTTCAGCAGCAGTAGCGCCAATCACCAAAGAGCTTGGAGAAGTTACTGGTATTATTCACGGTGCAGGTGTTTTAGCTGATAAGTTTATAGAGCAAAAAACACTGGCGGAATTTAATTCAGTTTATACAACCAAAATTGATGGTTTACTTTCTTTATTAGCGGCAACAACGGCGGAAAAAGTTAAACACTTAGTGTTGTTTTCGTCAGCGGCAGGTTTCCACGGAAATCCAGGGCAATCAGATTACTCTATCGCCAACGACATTTTAAATAAAACGGCTTATCGCTTTAAAGCGTTAAACCCTAATGCGCAAGTACTTAGTTTTAACTGGGGACCTTGGGATGGTGGCATGGTAACACCAGAGCTGAAACGTATGTTTAATGATCGCGGTGTTTATATTATTCCACTTGATGCCGGCGCTAAATTATTAGTGAGTGAGTTAGGGGCAAATAATAACCGTTGCGCACAAATCTTAGTAGGTAATGATTTGTCGAAAGATCAAGCGGGTACAGCTGCAAAAAAGCCACAAGTTAGTCGCTTAAACGTCAGTGTTAATAAAATACTTTTAGCGACTAACAATACTTTTTTAGCTGACCATATTATTGGCGAAGATAAAGTCTTCCCAACAGTATGTGCAATCGCGTGGATGCGTGATGCCAGTGAGCAAGCTTATCTAGATTATCACTATCAAGGCTTAGAGAATTACAAGCTGTTCAAAGGTGTCATCTTTGATGGTAGTGAAGCAAGTGAATATCAAATTGATATGAATGCTCAGGTTGTTGATGACGGTGCAAGCTTGACGGTTGATACAAAAATTTCAAGTTTTAATGCGCAAGGAAAAATCGTTTTCCATTATGGTGCTCAATTAGTGTTAACTAGTAAGCGTACTGTTAGCCCTGAGATTAATTTAACGATACCAACAACAGCCAAAAATGCACAAGCACTTTACAGCAATGGTACCTTATTTCACGGGCCTAGTTTGCAAGGTATTAATGAAGTACTTGAATGTAATGAGCAAGGTTTATTATTACGCTGCCAAGTACCTAGCGTAGCCAATGACAAACAAGGTGATTTCCCGTTAAGTAGCACTGGTGAGCAAAGTAACATTTTTGCTAATGATTTAGCGTACCAAGCGATGTTAGTTTGGGCGAAAAAAGAGTTAGGCTTAGGTAGCTTACCGTCAAGTACGCAAAGCTGGACTGTATACCGTGAAGTGACACTTAATGAATGTTTTTACCTGCAATTAACGGTTGTTAAAAGCTCGGGTAAAGGTAAGCAACGAGGCGCATTAACAGCAGATATACAGCTAATCAGCGAAGGTAATCAAGTATTGAGTGAGATAAAGTCAGCCAAAGTGACCGCCAGTGCTAATTTAAATGATTTATTTTTGCCAAAAACACTTAGTGAGACGGCTCTTACTGAGAAAGAAGTATAATGACAATGAGTAATTACAACAGTGCCATTATCGGACTTGATGCTCAGTTTATTAACCAGAATAGTGTTCAGCAAGATATCGATCGTGTTGAGCGCGCACTTTATTTAGGTAAAGAACAAGGTCAAAGCACCTCAGAATCGCATGAACAAATCAATAGTATTTCTGGCATTGCGACTAGTGATATTCAACAAGCCGTAGCTCGTATGGCATTGGCTAACCAAGTTAGCAGTGCTGATATTAAGCTAGTATTGGTTGATCAAGACAATACAAACTTGCTTGAAAATGTATTGGTAGTTAATTCGCTAGCCCAAGCATTGCAGCAAGTAGACTTATTACTTGCTGATAATCATTTAGTGGCACTAGTTGGCGTTAACTTAGCTGAGCAATTAGCCTCAGAAAGTGAGCAGCTAGTACAAGCAACGCAAGCGACTATAAGCTTTGATGAAAGTTTTACGGCGTATCAGCATTGTTATGGCATTGCCGCTTTATTGTTTTCATCTTCTAGTTTTGCTCAAGTAAATAACAGTTATGTTTATTCATGGGTTAAAAGTTTTGCTGTTGGGGATGATATTCATACAACGACGCAGTCAGCTTTGCAAAAGGCTAATGTTAAATCGTGTGATATTGGTTTAGTTGAAGTCTCAGGTTTAAGTGATAAAAACTTTGCTGTGCAAGAATCTAGCGCATTAATATCAAGCTATGAGCATGATGATAAGCTATCTGCTGCAATAACTTGTGCGCGTAGTGTTACGGGTGAAGGTAAAGGATTTTCGCAAGTATTAGGTTTACTACGCACTGTTATCGCATTGCAGCAACGCTATATTCCCGCTATTAGTGATTGGCAGCAGCCACAAGCAAGTGAGTTAGCACAATGGCAAAACTCAGTTTTTTATTTTCCTACAGAATCTCGCCCTTGGTACCCTCATGTTGATGGTAGTGCTCACCTTGCAGCTTATAGTTGTTTAACAACAAATACTGCTGAGAAAACCGATTACTGTCATGTGGTGTTAGCTGAAAATAAAATGACTCATTCATCTGAAAAGCATCCAGCGGATGATATTCGTCGTAATGGTTTTATTGCCTGTAGTGATCTGCAGTTAGTACTTATTAGTGGTAGTGATCAAAGCACTTTACTAGCAAAGTTAGATACTGTTGAAACTCAACTTGAAGCAAACGAGAGTGAAATAAAACAGCTGGCATTAGAGTGCTACCACAGTTACCAGTCGAAAGCAGAAAGTGATAGCTATACTATTGCCTTGTTATGTGAATCAAAAGCAGAATTAATTAAAGAAATTCAATTAGCCAAAGTGGGCATTGTTAGCGCACTCTCTTCTGAAAATGCTAATAATGAATGGCGTACACCTAAAGGTAGCTATTTTAGCGCTACGCCAGTGAACACGGATGAAAAAGCCGGTAATGTGACCTTCTTATATCCAGGTATTGGTGCAACTTATGTTGGTTTAGGTCGTGATTTATTCCATTTATTTCCGGAAATACACCAAGACGTTGCTGATCTAGCGGATGATATTGGCGCGAGTTTAAAAGATAAACTATTAAACCCACGTACCATTGTTCGTCCTGATTTTAAAGAACTTAAACAACTTGATTTAAATCTTAGAGGCAGCTTAGCTGATATCGCAGAAGCGGGTGTTGGTTTTGCCTGTGTATTTACCAAAGTGTTTGAAAATGTGTTTAATGTTAAAGCTGACTACGCCACCGGTTACTCTATGGGTGAAGTTAGCATGTATGCAGCGCTTGGTGCTTGGCAACAGCCCGGTTTAATGAGCGCTCGTTTAGCTAATTCAGACACTTTCAATCATCGCCTTTGCGGTGAGTTATTAACTTTGCGCGAACATTGGGGCTTGGATGAAAGTACCCAAGATGAATTGATTTGGGAAACTTACACCATTAAAGCAACCCTTGATGACTTCATCAAAGCAAGCGAGGGTGAAGAACGTGTTTATTGCACCATAGTGAATACGCCAGATAGTTTATTAGTGGCAGGTTATCCAGAAGATTGTTTACGTGTGATTAAAAAAATAGGTGTTCGTGCTATGCCATTAAATATGGCTAATGCTATCCACAGCGCACCTGCAAATAAAGAACATGATGACATGGTTAAGCTATACACCATGGATGTAACACCACGTTTAACAACAAAAATGTATTCAAGTTCTTGTTATTTACCTATCCCTCAACTGAGTAAAGCTATTGCTCACAGTGTGGCTAAATGTCTTTGTGATCGCGTAGATTTTCCACGTTTGATCAATACCTTGCATGACAAAGGTGCACGAGTATTTATTGAAATGGGACCTGGGCGCTCGCTATGTAGTTGGGTAGATAAAACATTAGATTATGCTGAAAAATCATCAGCTAATTCAGCGAGTGATAATGCAAATAAAGCACGAGTTGCCGTACCGGTAAATGCCAAAGGCACAAGTGACGAATTAACATATTTAAGAGCGATTGCAAAACTAACTAGCCACGGTGTGAAGCTTGATCTTCAAACCTTGTTTACTGGCTCAATTATTGTCGCTAAAAAAGAATTATAAAACTTTCGAGGAAAGTATGGAAAATATTGCTGTAGTAGGTATTGCTAATTTATTCCCAGGATCTTCTGCGCCAGAAGAATTTTGGCAACAATTACTTAAAAAACAAGATTGCAGAAGCAAAGCAACCAGTGAACAAATGGGTGTTGATCCTGACAAATATACAGGTAAAAAGGGTGATACCGATAAGTTTTATTGTGTACACGGCGGTTATATTCGAGACTTTAATTTTGACGCCAGTGCTTTTGTTGCTAATAATCAACAGGGGCAGGCTAATAATCAAAATGGCTTAACAACGGATTACTTAAACCAGTTAGATGATTTAAATCAGTGGGCACTATATGTAACCCAGCAAGCCTTAACCGATGCAGGTTATTGGGGCAGTGATAAACTTGAAGATTGTGGCGTTATTTTAGGTAACTTATCGTTTCCGACAAAATCATCAAATCATTTATTTATGCCCCTTTATCACCAAGTAGTTGATGGCGCTTTAAAACAGGCTTTGAATAACGACTTTCAATTAAGCCATTTTTCTGAAACTGATATCGCGCAAAAAGATATTCATGCAGATAATGCTTTAGTGGCTGGTTACCCTGCAGCGTTACTTGCTAAAGCAGCAGGGCTAGGTGGAACACATTTTGCTCTTGATGCAGCTTGTGCATCTAGTTGTTATTCAGTGAAGTTGGCCTGTGATTACTTACACACAGGTAAAGCTGACATGATGTTAGCGGGCGCAGTTTCTGGCTCTGATCCTATGTTTGTTAATATGGGCTTTTCAATTTTCCAAGCTTATCCTGCGAATAATATTCACGCCCCGTTTGACAAAAACTCGCAAGGTTTATTTGCTGGCGAAGGCGCTGGCATGATGGTACTTAAACGCCATAGTGATGCGGTACGTGATGGCGATAAAATTCACGCTATTATTAAAGGTGGCGCGTTATCTAATGATGGTAAAGGTGAGTTTGTTCTAAGCCCAAATACTAAAGGGCAAGTGCTTGTTTATGAACGTGCTTATGATGATGCTGATGTTGATCCTCGTGATGTTGACTACATTGAATGTCACGCAACAGGTACGCCTAAAGGGGATAACGTTGAGCTAGGTTCAATGGATACCTTCTTCAGCCGCTTTCCAAGAGAAAATGGCAACAAGCCACTACTTGGCTCAGTTAAATCTAACTTAGGTCACTTACTTACCGCAGCAGGTATGCCGGGCATGACCAAAGCAATTTGGGCTTTGAATGAAGCTAAAATACCTGCAACCATTAATTTAAACGAACCACTTAGCTCTAAAAATGGTTATTTATCTGGCGCACAAATGCCGACAGATACCATCGATTGGCCGCAAGAAAACAGCACTAAACCACGCACTGCGGGTGTGAGTGTTTTTGGTTTTGGTGGTTCCAATGCTCATTTGGTTTTACAGCAGCCGAGTCAAAACCTAGAGCCTATAACAACAAAAGCCAAAGATCGTGAGCCGTTAGCCATTATTGGTATGGATGCACACTTTGGCGGGGCTAAAGATTTAGCTAGCTTTAAAACGTTGATAGAAACAAACGGCAATACCTTTAGAGAATTGCCAAGTAAGCGTTGGAAAGGTATTGAGCAAAATAGCCAAGTAATGAATGCCTTATCGTTAACTAAAGCACCCAAAGGTGGTTATGTTGAAGAATTTGATATTGATTTCTTACGCTTTAAAGTACCGCCAAATGAGCAAGACTGTTTAATTCCTCAACAACTGATGATGATGAAAGTTGCTGATAATGCCGCTAAAGATGCTGGCCTTAAAGAAGGCAGCAATGTTGCCGTATTAGTGGCAATGGGCATCGAGCTTGAACTTCATCAGTATCGTGGTCGCGTTAATTTAAGTACACAAATTGAAGAAAGCTTATTACAGCAAGGTGTTACCTTAACTGACGAGCAACGTGAAACCTTAACTAACATTGCCAAAGATGGCGTTGCTTTTGCTGCGCAGCTTAACCAATATACCAGTTTTATTGGTAATATCATGGCGTCACGTATCTCAGCCTTATGGGATTTCTCAGGTCCAGCCATTACCTTATCAGCAGAAGAAAACTCTGTTTATCGTTGTGTGGAATTGGCTGAAAACCTATTCCAAACATCTGATATTGATGCCGTTGTTATTGCCTCGGTTGATTTAGCTGGCTCAGTAGAAAATATCACCCTGAGACAACATTACGGTAACGTTTCTGTTGAAGCAAAAGCGACAAGTAATGTGCTTGAACAAGGCCAATGGCTTGTCGGTGAAGGCGCGGCCGCATTTGTGGTTAAGCCTGCATCGAAAGTTACTGAGCAACAGATTTATGCCAATATTGATAGCTTAAGCTTTGCTAATGGTACGGATGATAAAGCTATTACCACCGCTGCTAATAAAGCGTTAGCACTTGCCGGCATTAATGCAGCAGATATAAGTGAAGTAGAAGCGCATGCTAGTGGCTTTGGCCGTGAAAATTCAGCTGAAAATCAAGTGTTACCTAAACTGTATTCAGGCAAAGTAATTAGCTCGGTTAAAAGTAATATTGGTCATACTTTTAATGCTTCGGGTATTGCCAGCATTGTTAAAACGGCACTGGTTTTAGATAAGCGTACTACGCATAAATCAGCTATTGCAATTAGTGGCTTAGGCAAAGATGAAAGTTGTGCTCATTTGATTTTATCATCGAGCAAACAATCTCACCAAAGTGCACCTGCACCCACAGGTAAGCAACGCCCTAAATTAATTAAAACCATTAGCTTGGGTGGCAATTCAATTTATGATGCCATTATTAATCAGAGTAAATGTGCGGAAATGGCGAGTGTTAAACAGTCATTTACCGGCAAAGTACTAGCAAACGTTAAACAAGGTATCAACTTGAGTAACTTAACACCTAAGGCTGTTAGCCAGTTAACTGCTCAAGCCCAAATAAAAGCTCAAGAACAAGCTAACACAGAAAGTATGAGCACAACTCAAGCCAAAGCACGATCAACTATCGTTACTGGAGCAAAAGTGAAAAGTATCTCACAAGCGACTACAAAACATAATGTCGATGTTAAACATCAGGCGAGTAAAGAAATTTATCAAGAGTCTGCTACGCATCAAGCATTTTTAACTACGCGTCAAATGGCGGGACAGCAGATTTCTAAACTGATAGAAATGCAAGCCAATGTCAGTGCCAATACTGGATTTAAAATACCTGCTTATCGTGCAGAAGCTACACCTGCAATAACTCAAACACCTGAGTTATCAGTAGTAACTGAAAATACGCACACCGATGATTTAGTGGCTGTTAATGAACATTGGGCTAATGAATCAGGCTTCCAAATCAAGGGCCCTGATGGTTACCATTACCCACCATTGCAACTGGAAGAGCGTTTTAATCAACCAAAAGAAATTATTTGGGATACTGCTGATTTAGTCGAGTTTGCCGAAGGTGATATTGCAAAAGTTTTTGGTGATGAGTTTAAAATAATCGATAGCTATTCGCGCCGCGTTCGCTTACCTACCACAGATTACTTATTAGTATCGCGTGTCACTGAGCTAGAAGCGACAGTGAACGAATATAAAAAATCTTACATGTGCACCGAGTACGATATTCCTGTTGATGCACCATTTTTAATTGATGGTCAAATTCCATGGTCAGTATCGGTAGAATCAGGCCAATGTGATTTATTGTTAATCTCTTATATTGGTATCGATTTTCAAGCCAAAGGTGAGCGTGTTTATCGTTTACTTGATTGTGAGTTAACTTTCTTAGAAGAAATGGCCTTTGGTGGTGAAACACTGCGCTATGAAATTCACATTGACTCATACGCGAGAAATGGCGAACAACTATTATTCTTCTTCCACTACGATTGTTATGTTGGCGACAAGAAAGTATTAATCATGCGCAATGGTTGTGCTGGTTTCTTCACTGATGAAGAGCTTGCTGACGGTAAAGGCGTTATCTTAAATGATAAAGACAAAGCTGAATTAGCTAATGCCGTTAAAACGGACTTCACGCCATTAATTACCAATATTGATGCAGCTAAACAAGCCAAACAACATTTCGATTATAACGATATGATGAAGTTGGTTGATGGTGATGTTGCTGGCTGTTTTGGTGAAGAATATAACCAACAAGGTCGTAACCCGTCATTAAAATTCTCGTCGAAAAAGTTCTTAATGATTGAGCGCATTACTAAAATTGATGCCAAGGGTGGTCATTGGGGCTTAGGTTTATTAGAAGGCCAAAAAGATTTAGATCCACAGCACTGGTACTTCCCATGTCACTTCAAAGGTGATCAAGTTATGGCTGGCTCATTAATGAGTGAAGGCTGTGGCCAAATGGCGATGTTCTTAATGCTTAAATTAGGTATGCACGCGAATGTGAATAACGCGCGTTTCCAACCTATGCCAGGTGAATCACAAACGGTACGTTGTCGTGGGCAAGTTATTCCACAGCACAATACATTAACGTATCGCATGGAAGTCACCGAAATGGGTATGAAACCTTACCCATTCTTAAAAGCTAATATTGAAATAATTCTTGATGGCAAAGCGGTTGTTGATTTTAAAAATCTATGTGTAATGATCACCGAGCAAGATGAAAACTCGCCTTACCCAGTAAGCTTGCCTGACAATGTGCAATTAATGACTCAAAGCATTGCGAGTAATGAGACGGCTAGTGAAAGCACTACCAATATTACAACTAATAGCGTTGAGCTTGATGAGCGTGGTGTTGAACCATTCAAACACATTGAACGTCCGTTAATGAAAGTGATGTCGGATCTTAATGCACCAAAAGAGAAGGGCGTTACGCCAATTCAACATTTTGAAGCGCCAATGGTTGCTGGACAAAATCGTGTGCCAAACCAAGCACCGTTTACACCATGGCACATGTTTGAATTTGCTACTGGTGATATCTCAAAATGTTTTGGTCCTGACTTTGATGTATATAAAGGTAGAATTCCGCCGCGTACGCCATGTGGTGATTTACAAGTTGTAACGCAAGTGGTTGAAGTACAAGGCACACGTCTTGATCTGAAAAAGACTTCTAGCTGTATTGCTGAATACTTTGTGCCAAGTGACGCTTGGTATTTCACTAAAAACAGTGTTGAAAACTGGATGCCATATTCATTAATTATGGAAATTGCATTACAACCGAATGGCTTTATTTCAGGCTATATGGGCACAACATTAAAATACCCTGAAAAAGATTTATTCTTCCGTAACTTAGACGGCAGTGGCGACTTAATTAAGCAGGTTGATTTACGCAATAAAACTATTGTTAATAAATCAGTATTGTTGAGCACCACCATGGCTGGCGGCATGATAGTACAGAGCTTCACCTTTGAGCTTTATGTTAAAGATGAAAACTGTGCAGCGCAATCACTTGAAAAGCATGATTTATTCTATAAAGGTACGGCTGTTTTTGGTTACTTTGGCGGTGATGCATTAACTAACCAACTTGGTATAGATAACGGCAGAACAACGTATCCTTGGTTTGAAGATAACAACACGCCAAAATCTGATATTGAAGTGATTGATTTATCGAATAATGATTTAGCACTTTATCAAGCGCCAAACAACAAGCCGCATTATAAATTGGCCGGTGGTCAAATGAACTTCATTGATACCGTATCAATTGTTGAAGGTGGTGGTAAAGCTGGCGTTGCTTATGTGCATGGTGAACGTACTATTGATGCAACCGATTGGTTCTTCCGTTATCACTTCCATCAAGATCCTGTTATGCCAGGTTCATTAGGTGTTGAAGCGATTATTGAGTTAATGCAAACCTACGCACTGAAAAATGACTTAGGTAAAGACTTTACTAACCCAAGATTTATTGCACCAACAACGTTAGTTAAATGGAAATATCGTGGTCAAATTACGCCATTAAATAAACAAATGTCACTTGATGTTCATATCACTGACATCATTCGAACTGATGGCGAAGTGCGTTTAGTAGGTGATGCCAACTTATCGAAAGATGGCCTAAGAATATATGAAGTGAAAGATATTGTATTGTCACTCATCGAAGCGTAAATAACAGCTCACCTCATTGCCATTTGGCACTGTAGCAGCATCAGAAATACTCATTGGTAGGCACCAATTCTGTGTTTCTTCTTTGCTACAGCACCAAGTGGCTGTGAGCTAAACTATTATTGAGTTATTACTATTTGTTAGTGAATAAGTTTATTGCTAACTGATAACGAAAAGAAAAACAGGAACAAATATGTCAAACCTAGATTTTAATAATAACAACGCCATTGATTGGGCGTGGCAAGTTGATAGTAACAATATAAAAACCGATAGCAGTGCTATCAAAACTGCGTTAATGGATTTAACTGCGCCTGTTTACGTTGCTAAAAAAGGAAGTGAGTTTGGTTTAGTGAATGCTACATCAACATCAGGTGCTAGCGATGTATTAGCCTTTGCTCAAAAGCTAAACCCTGAAGATTTAGGTGATGAAGCTTACAAAAAGCAACACGGCGTTAAATATGCTTATCATGGCGGCGCTATGGCTAATGGTATTGCGTCTGTTGAGTTAGTGGTTGCCTTAGGCAAAGCAGGATTTTTATGTTCATTTGGCGCAGCTGGGTTAGTGCCTGACGCGGTAGAAGATGCGATTCGTCGTATTCAAGCAGAATTACCTAATGGCCCTTATGCAGTGAATTTAATTCATGCACCAGCAGAAGAAGCACTAGAACGTGGCGCGGTTGAGCGTTTTATTAAGCTAGGCGTTAAAACAGTTGAAGCATCAGCTTATTTAGGTTTGACCGAGCATATTGTTTGGTATCGTGTTGCCGGTCTTTCAAAAAATGCAGATGGCACTGTGAATATTGGCAATAAAGTGATTGCTAAAGTGTCTCGTACCGAAGTCGGTCGCCGCTTTATGGAGCCAGCACCACAAAAATTCCTTGATAAGCTATTAGCACAAGGCAAGATCACTCCAGAGCAAGCAGAGCTATCTAAACTTGTACCGATGGCCGATGATATTACTGCTGAAGCTGACTCCGGTGGTCATACCGATAATCGTCCATTCTTAACCTTATTACCAACCATCATTGCCCTTCGTGATGAAGTACAAGCACAATATAACTTTTCACCAGCACTTCGCGTAGGCGCAGGTGGTGGTATCGGTACGCCAGAAGCAACGCTTGCTGCCTTTAATATGGGCGCAGCATATATTGTACTAGGTTCAGTGAACCAAGCGTGTGTAGAAGCAGGCGCTTCTGAATACACACGTAAGTTATTGGCTAATGTTGAAATGGCTGATGTTACTATGGCTCCGGCTGCCGATATGTTTGAAATGGGAGTTAAATTACAGGTTGTTAAGCGCGGTTCTATGTTCGCTATGCGTGCTAAAAAGCTATACGACTTATATGTTGCATACGACTCTATTGAAGATATTCCAAGTGACGAGCGAGTGAAAATTGAAAAACAAGTTTTCCGTTCAAACTTAGATGATGTATGGGCAGGTACCGAAGCCTTTTTCCAAGAGCGTGATCCAGAAATGTTAGCACGTGCGCAATCAAGCCCTAAGCGTAAAATGGCATTAATATTCCGTTGGTACTTAGGTTTAAGCTCTCGTTGGTCAAATACTGGTGAGAAGGGGCGTGAAATGGATTATCAAATTTGGGCAGGTCCAAGTTTAGGTGCCTTTAATAGCTGGGTAAAAGGTAGTTATTTAGAAGATTATACGCGTCGTGGCGCGGTTGATGTGGCTTTGCATATGTTAAAAGGCGCTGCGTATTTACAACGTGTTAATCAGCTTAAATTACAAGGCGTAAGTTTATCTACTGAGTTAGCGAGTTATAAAACTTCTGACTAATCGAGGTTAATTTAACTAAAAAGTTGATAGTTATTTAAGAAGCTCACATCATTTGTAGAAATGAGTGAGCTTTTTTATTTTATATAAGCTCTCTATGAATTGTCACAAATAATAATAAACGGGTTACAGGATGATAAAACCTGTATATTAGTTACGTTTGGTGAGTGCCTCTAATTTGCTAAATAAATCTTCTGTATGATCATTAATGCCATATTGCGGACATTTGCGACAATTCACTTTAATAAAATTTAGATTAGGTAATATAATAAAACCTGACAAATAGACATTATGGAAGTGTGTATTCATCTACATCAAATTTCAAATCGATTAAATCGACAACTCTTTCAAATTTTTCATCCATAATGAAAGTTATTGCACCTGACACTGCTACTGAAGTGCCCCATGATTTTTCAATCAATTGTGGGCAATCAAGTTCAATGTCGTCTATTTCAATATCTTGATAGGAAACCTCAAAGTTAACAGAAATGTTTCCAGAAAAAACAGCGGTGCAACCTGTAGGGCTGTATGAAAGCACATAAAATTCATTTAAACGGGAGTGCTTGCTATCTATTTTAAGGTCACTTATGTGTGCATCCCATCCAAATTCATAGTTAAATTTATACTTCAAAAAAGTGCTATGAATTGCTTTTGTTATATCAGAACTTCTTGATAAAGCTCTTTTGATGCTGATAATTCGATTTACATCAGGGTTATGCGATTCAGAAAAAGCCAAAATATTTTCGAAATGAACCAGCTCTGAAGATACCTCACAAGCGCTTTTTAAATCACCATCACCCGAAATAATGGCAACTCTAGATCTAATTGATTTTTGATATTGTTGTATTATTGATAAAGATATTGCATCAATAAATTCATTTGGTTTTTTTACTGAAAAAGGAGGTTCATGAAACTCCCAACAACGCATAACATTTGTCATGTCTAACTCACTATAATCCAGCCTTTCTACTTCAAACAGCGTGAGAAATTCATCATAGTCAGCTAAAAGCCCTTTATACAATTCATTAACAAGCTCTTTTCCTGAGTATATATTTAGGTGCCAGAAATTCAATTTTTTTAAAAGGAACGATTTCGAGTTTACCGCTTTTAGAGCTGCTACATTCTCTGACGCCATGTTATGCATGTGTCGTTTAATTTCAATTTCTACTGGCTTTGGGATGATCAATGTGATTTTCGAACGCTTAGCTACCTCTTTAATGGCATCGATTCGTGCTGCAGAGAAGTTAAAGCCAACACCACGAAAAATATTTGTATCGATAAAGATGATATTAGGAGTGGACATTACTTTCAGTATCTTAGAATAATATATATAGATAATAACGCATTAGAAAAAGTATTGAAAAAAATTAGACTAATGCCTCCTTTGCGTCTTGTCTTTATTCTCTGGTAATTTTTGAACTTCAGCGCTTAATTAACCAAACCAGTCGATGAACCAACTAGGCTTGCACCTTCAAAAGCGCCTTTAATCAAAAAGATATAAATAGTGGAAGTGAATGAGGTGCCAACAATGATGCCGATTAGAATACTTCTTAGGCGAATGTTAATAATGGATAAGAAGTAAATTAGGATATTGATTGAAATACCTGGAATAAAACACAGCGAAAAAATGATGGGAATTTCTTTGTTTTTGATTTTTTCTTCGTAATCTAGAATTTTTTGTGGAATTTTAAAATTAAGTTTGTGGGCAAAATTATAGATAATTAAACAGTAACAAAAAATAGCAATTTGGATGGCAATAAAAACCTGAACCGCAGAGAAAACATAAATCCCTGCAATTAAAAAAGCGGTACCGGGAATAAGAGTGAGTCCGCGAACAATTAAAATTAAGATATAAACGAGATAAGAAATTAAAAAATTTTCGCCTGTTAATAGCGCCTTTAACATCTCAGGGTTTAAAAAATCTTCTTGGCGCCAAGCGTAAATCAGTAAGCCAATATTAAGCAATATAAAGATATAAAATAACTTTTTCTTGGTGCTACTACTCATATTTTTGTTACTGACTATCTAAGGGGATTATTGTTGATTGTTAAGACCGAAGCTTAAGTGAAAAACTTCCTTAAATAGATGATATTTTAGGAAGTAGAATCAATAATCATTTTCGATTTCTATTACTTTAAACGAATACCACCTTTTTCAATGGTTATCTTGCCATTTTTCATCAGGTTACCAATGGTGGCTTTAAAGGTTTTCTTACTAACGCCAAGTACTCTTTTAATTAGCTCTGGGTCGCTTTTATCGTGTAGTGGGCTAAAACCATCACTATCACGTATATGCTGTAATAATTTCTCAGAAAAATCATTAACTTTATTTTTACTACCGCGCGATAAAATTAAATCTAAACGTCCATCTTCACGCACTTGCTTGATGTAACCATCAATTTTTCTGCCTATACGTAATGGCTGAAAGATCTCATTGTCGTAGAGTAATCCCCAATGTAAGTCATTCACTATGGCTTTAAAGCCTAAGTCTGTTTTACCACCAATGATAAGCTTTACTTTATCGCCTTGTTGATATTCAGCTGGCCAAATATCAATAAATTTATCTAGCTTACTTGAAGCCGCAATACGGTCAGTATGCTGGTCTAGATAAATACGTACTAAATAATATTTACCAACTTCCATGTCAGAGTGTTGTTGGTTGTAAGGAACCAGTAAGTCTTTGGGTAAGCCCCAATCTAAAAAGGCGCCCATTTTATTTACTTGCACCACTTTTAGTGAGACAAATTCACCCACTTCACCGTAGGCTTTTTCTGTTGTAGCAACTAATCGTTCAGCACCATCAACATAGATAAAAACACGCATGCTATTACCTACATTACATTCTTCAGGCATAAAGCGTTTAGGTAGTAATATTTCCCCTAATTCACCGCCGTCAAGATAAGCACCGTTTTCAGCTAGTGCAATAATGCGTAAAGTATTGTATTTGCCTATTTCAGCGTTTGAGTCTGGAGTTGATTGTGTCATTAAATTGCCAAGTAGAGATAAGTGTTAGTAACTGCTGTGGCATATAATAACCGATATTGCTCCTTACTGCTTTTCATTTTTAAGATGAAATTCTTCAGCTGTAATTTTTGTGGCGATATACTCGCTGTGTCTTAGGTGTAATAAATCAGCAATCTTTCTAATGATGTGCTCTTCAATATTGGCAAGTTCACCGTCAGCATAGGCGACCTTCCATAAAAGCGTGACTATCTTGATACGTTCATCAAGTGAATAGTATTGATTGATTTTTGAAGTGAATTGATAAAAGTCACTGGCATTTTCACTTAACTCAAATGCTTTTGTTAGAATCTCTGATACTTCTACTGTTGTTAACTTAAACTGCTCTTGTAAAATAAGGCTGAGAGCTTCTTGTTCCTCTTCAGTAAAAGCGCTATCAGCTCGCATTACTTCGCATAATAAAACAGCACAACAAATTTCTAATGACAATTCAGTATCTTTTTTTGGTTCGATTGTCTCTTGAAAATCGTCAACTAACTTATTAAAGAATACGCTAATTTTATTTAGCATCTTTATTTCCTTTTATGTTTCAAATAACTAGTTATTTTGCCCACTAATATTTTATAAATGTTTAAAAAGTGGTGAAAAAAACCAAATAGTTAATAGGTATTTTAGTTTAGGTTATTTTATTTGTAAAAACAGCAAAAAAACAATAGTTATTAAGTTAATGAAATGTAAGAATTTATACTTTATTCTTGCTTAAATGTTAATTTTTTTTGCAAGTAGGCGTGCATTTTGTAATAGACAGTTACAACTTTGTGATAATTGATAGTAATAATTTCGCTATTATTTATGACATAAAATGGTGTAACTGCCTACTCAGTAATGACATTAATTACTTCTATCATTTAGTGCAAGTTGCAAATATACACGTTGTTCAACGTTAAACAGATTATGAAGGGACGATATAGTGGCACACAAAAAACAAATAATAATACCTATTGCCATTTTAGGGGCAGGCATTGCAGCATTTATGGGATTCTCTAGCCTGAAAAACCCACCAGAAGAAAAAGCTGCTGTTGATAATACGCCTATTGTTGCGGTAGAAGATATTGCCGTAGCGCCAATGACTTTACATGTAAGCTCTTACGGAATCATTAAGCCAAAATATGAAACATCGTTAGTCGCACAGGTTAACGGTGAAATTGTAGAGTTAGATGATACGTTTGTTCGTGGTGGTTTTGTTAAGAAAGGGCAGTTATTAGCTCGTATTGATCCAAATGACTACCATGCGGCGTTAATTGATGCACAAGCAGATATGGCATCAGCTAGAGCAGCATTAGAACAAGAAGTCGCACAAGGTAAGGTTGCTGAACGTGAATGGAAGCTCATAACGGACTCTTCTCCTACTGAATTAAGTTTACGTAAACCTCAATTAGCACAAGAACTTGCGCGGGTTAAATCAGCACAGGCTGCTATTTTACGTGCAAAGCGTAACTTACAGCGTACTGAGATTAGAGCGCCTTATGATGCCATGATTGATAATCGAATGATTGGTTTAGGTTCTTTTGTTGGTGTTGGTACTGACATAGGTAAGTTATTGGGAACAGCTATAGCGGAAGTTCGATTACCTGTTGCGGATAATCAACTTCAGTTTCTTATTGATCAAGGCCATGATGCAACGGTTAAATTAATAGGTACTTATGCAGGTAAAAGTGTTGAATGGTCTGCTCACATCGCTCGTAGTGAAGGTGTGGTAGATAACCAAAGTCGTATGACTTATCTAGTTGCTGAAATTAAAAATCCTTATTTACTCAAAGGAAAGCTAGTCAACAAAAACGCTAACTCAAATACTAATTCTCTTATGCCTCTGCGTTTTGGTTCTTATGTTCAGGCTGAGATATTAGGTCAAGAAGTTGAGAATGCTAGTATCATACCGCGCTATTTGGTTGTTGATAATAAAGTTGGTTTGCTAAGTAGTGACTCAACATTACATTACGCGGCAATTGATATAGTACGCCAACAAGGCGCTAATGTTTTAGTTTCTGGTGGTTTACTTGATGGTGATAAATTAATAGTGTCGGCGTTAGAATATCCTGTTGATGGTATGAAGCTTGCACTAATTTCTGATAAAAAAGAATCACCGGATGCAAATACTGAAGTACAAATTGTTAGTGCTGATAATGAAGGAGAATAGTAATGACTACACATTCTCAAGATGATGCTACCAATATGTCAGTCAATAATTCGGATGATGTAAATGACCACAGCGGTAAGAAAATAGACACCAGCATAGATACTAATAAAGGTATTATTGCTTGGTTTGCTCGTAATAGTATTGCTGCAAATTTATTAATGGTTTTTATTTTAATTGGTGGTGGCTTAACTGCGCTAACGATTAATAAACAAATGTTTCCTCAGCTTGAACTTAACTGGATATCTTATGCTGCGCCTTATCCGGGTGCTGCTCCACAAGAGGTTGAAGAAGGGATTACCATTAAGATAGAAGAAGCCCTGAAATCAGTGCAGGGTATTAAAAGAGTTATATCCTATTCTAATCGTAACTACTCAAATGGTTGGTTGGAAGTTGAACTTGACTACGATCCACAAGTTGTTCTTGAAGAAGTGAAGTCTGCCATTGATGCTATTCCAAGCTTTCCTGACGGCATGGAGCGAATTAAGGTTGAGCGTGAAAAGTTTCGTCAAGAAGTTATGTACATTAGTCTATATGGTGATTTAACTAATGGTGAATTAAAAGAGTTAGGTCGAAAAATTCACCATGAAATTCAACAGCTTCCTGGTATTAGTATTTCTGAATTATTCAGTGGTTTGTCATATGAAATTTCTATTGAAGTAAGTAAAGATAAGCTACGTGAATATAACTTAAGCTTTAATGATGTAGCTAATTCGGTTCGTAATTATTCTCGTAATATGTCAGCAGGGCAAATCCGTGCAACGAATGGTTATATTAACTTAAGAGTTGAGAACCAAGCTTATCGCGGGCATGAATTTGAACAAATTCCACTGATTACACTGGCTGATGGCACTAAAATTTTACTAGGAGAAGTCGCCACTATTATTGATGGGTTTGAGGAAGGCTTACAATACTCTAAATTTAATGGTGAAAACTCGGTAACGCTCTTTATCGGTGCGTCAGAAATTCAAAGTATCACTGAAATTGCTGAACTTATGAATACCTATGTTGAGGAAAAATCGGCAGTTCTACCTGAAGGTGTAAAATTAGAAACTTGGGTTGATATGACCTATTACCTAAATGGTCGCTTAAATATGATGTTAGACAACATGAAAAGCGGTGCGGTATTAGTGTTCTTGTTGTTAGCCTTATTTCTTCGTGTACGTTTAGCTTTTTGGGTAATGATGGGCTTACCTGTTTGTTTCTTGGGTACCTTGTTATTAATGCCAGTAGAGTTCATTAATATTACGATTAACGTTATTAGTTTGTTCGCCTTTATTCTTGTCTTAGGTATTGTCGTTGATGATGCCATCGTTATGGGAGAAAGTGCTCATGATGAAATAGAAGAGCATGGCCATTCGACAGAAAATGTTATACGAGGTGTTAAGCGTGTAGCTATGCCAGCAACCTTTGGCGTGTTAACAACAATTGCCGTATTTGTACCATTCTTATTTGGTGAAGGGCCTTCTTCAGCCTTTGGTAAAGCCATTGGTGGCGTGGTTATCTTTTGTTTGATTTTCTCTTTGATTGAGTCAAAACTTATTTTGCCTGCTCATTTAGTAAAAATGAAAACCAAAGAGTTTAATCCGAAAAACCCGCTGGATAGGTTGCGTCGTTTCATTGATACCAAGTTGAAGAACTTCATTCACAATGTTTATAAACCGTCACTCGCATTATTTATTGAATATCGTTATGCCGTGTTGATGTTTTTTATCAGTTTAATGTTGTTAAGTGCCGGTTTATTTAGTGGTGGTTTTGTGCGCTATATTGGTCAACCTAAAATTCCTCATGATTTTCCTCGAATCAGTATTGAAATGAATATTGATGCGTCAGAAAAATCAACCTTGGATACGTTACTTAATATACAGCGAACAATTTTTACGGTAGATAAAGATATTGAAAGTAAGTACGGCGTGTCAATGATTTCTGATATGCAAGTAGATTTGCGTAGCAGAACGAGTGGACAAGTTATGGTGAAATTGGTTATTCCAGAAGAAAGACCGATTAATACCTTTGAGCTTGCAGATTTATGGCGTCAAGCTATTCCAAATTACCCCGGTGTTAAAACCCTAGATATTAGCGATAACTTATTTGGGGGAGGGCGTGAAGATGGTGACGTTGCCTTTAGACTTGAAAGCACAGACGATGCTCAATTACTTGCCGCAGCACAAGAGTTAAAACGTAAACTGAACACCATTAAAGGTGTTGGTGATGTTAACGACTCACGTCAAACGAGTGCGAAAGAAGTACAGTTTACCTTAAAGCCTTTAGCTTATAGCATGGGCGTATCGTTAGCTGATATTGCTTCTCAAGTAAACTATAGCTTTTATGGGTTAGAAGCGCAGCGTATTTTACGTGACAGTGAAGAGATTAAAGTGATGGTGCGTTATCCATTAGCTCAACGAAGTAGTGTTGGCCATGTTGATGATGTATTGATTCAAGCACCGAATGGTGCAGAGTTGCCGCTGTCTGAATTAGCTGATATCACGTTAACTGATGGTGTGACTCGAATTCGTCGTGAAAATGGTAACAGAACTATTAATATCTGGAGTAGTGTTGATGCTGAGCAAGTTGAACCGTTTGAAGTAGCTCAAGATATTCGTGATAACTATATCCCTAAACTATTAAAGAAATACCCGAAAGTTAGCAGTAAACTATCAGGTAAAATTCAAGAAGAAATGGATGGGGTTGCAGATCAAGTTCGTGATGGGCTGATTTCATTTATGGTCATCTTTTCATTGCTAGCAATACCATTAAAGTCGTATTCGCAAGCAGTAATGATTATGACTGTTATCCCTTTTGGCATTATTGGCGCAGTCTTTGGTCACTTTGTGTTAGGAATGGATTTAAGTGTTTTATCTGTATTTGGTATTTTAGCTGCAGCTGGTGTTGCCGTGAATGATTCTCTCGTCATGGTTGATTACGTTAACAATGCCAGAAAGCGTGGTGAAAGATTGAAAGATGCAGTGATGCATGCAGGAACTAAACGCTTTAGAGCAATTATGCTGACATCATTCACAACCTTTATTGGCTTAGTTCCTATTATCTTTTTTGAAACAAGTGCACAAGCACAAATAGTTATCCCAATGGCTGTTTCATTATCTTTTGGGGTGTTATTTGCCACAATAGTTACTTTGGTATTTATTCCTACCTTGTATATGATTATTGAAGATATACGCAATGTTTTTTCACGAAAAAAGCAAAAGAAAAGTACTAATAATGCGGTAGCAACACAACAAGAATTACCCTCAAGTTAGTCGCTTAGAATGTTGTAGATAATAAAAAACCACCGTTGTATAAGCGGTGGTTTTTTTATGTTTTGAAGGCTATTTGGATGAACTAGTCTTTTGTTACGATGAAGTTTAGTTTACCAATCAATGCCTTTTTGTGCTTTTACGCCATCATTAAAGGCGTGTTTTATTGATTGTACTTCACTCACGGTATCTGCTAATTCGATAATACTTCTATGACAACCTCTACCCGTAATAATAACGTGTTGGTTAACTGGTCTATTTTTTAAAGCCTCAATCACTTCATCTAGATCGATATACTTATAGCTGAGCATGTAGGTTAATTCATCAAATAAAATAACATCAATGCTATTATCTTTTAATAATTCTTTACTGCGCTGCCAAACTTTTTGAGCTGCGGCAATATCTTGCTCTTTATCTTGTGTATTCCAGGTAAAGCCAGTGCCCATAACCTCAAAGCGAACGCCTGCATTTTCAAGTAAATTACGTTCTCCACATGCCCATGTACCTTTAATATACTGCACAACAGCAGCATTTAAACCATGGCCAACAGCACGAGCAATAGTACCAAACCCTGAAGTAGATTTACCTTTACCGTTGCCAGTAATAACGATAATTAGGCCTCGTTCCTCTTGAGCATTTTCAATACGCTGATCTACCTTTTCTTTAATACCTTGCATACGTTTTTTATGCTGAGCGCTTTTTGTATCCGATGTTTCATCTGTCATATGTTGTCCTTTGCAAACTTATTATCTTTGGTGAGTGCCAATTAGTATTTTATATGCGAATAGTAATTAAATAGAAAAATAACGTCCATCTATATTGAATAAAAAATGATGCTGATGATTTGTTTTTGTTCGAATTAATTACTTTTAGAAAATAATAATGAGGAATGTAGAGTAAGTAGTCGCTTTAGGCTCACGTCATAAAAGCAAATAGCACTTACTAATAAAGAAGTGCTATTTGCTGTAAACAGGCGTGTGGTTCAGCAATACTTTTAAAGCTAGGTGAGTTTTTATACTTGCTCGTACTCTATGAATAATATCAGCGACCTAATCACACACTTTATGGGGATAAACTTGTTTTATGAAATTATAGCAATATCATCTTCTACAAAGGTTTATACACATAATTAGCCAAACTAAGTGATTTTTTAGCTTGGCTAAAGCCAAATTCTGTAGCTGCCTAACCCAAATCATACTGTTGAAGTTGCAGCTGTAAAGATTCAGACATTTCAGTCAGTGAAGTAATCTTATTTTCTAATAACTCAACACTACTTAATGTTTTATCAGATTGAATGCTAATAGAGTGTACATTGCCATTCATTTCTTCTGTTACCGTAGTTTGCTGAGTAGCGGCGGTGGCTATTTGCATATTCATATCATTAAGATCAACAACTGAAGCGGCTATTTGTGAAAAAGACTCTTCCGTATTTTGAATTTGAACCACTGACTCTTTAACCTTCTCAAGCCCTTTTTCCATTGCCACTACAGCCTTACTACTTCCGTCTTGTAGTTGGTTGATCATATTATTGATTTCGACTGTAGACTCTTGAGTACGAGAGGAAAGCACACGAACCTCATCTGCAACAACTGAAAAGCCTCGACCTTGCTCACCAGCTCGAGCAGCTTCTATCGCGGCGTTTAGTGCGAGTAAATTGGTTTGATCGGCAATACCACTAATAGCTGCCGTAATATCTCGTATTTGTTGGCACTCTTCTGCCAATACATTAATAGTGTCATAAATTTCAGTGATATCAGTCGATAATTCTAAAATGGTTTGTCTTGTTAGCCCAACCATTCTCTGACCTTCTGAAGCCGCTTTATCTGCTGAAGTTGCTAGTTCAGATGTTTGTGTTGTGTTTTGAGAAATCTCAGCAACAGTTGCACTCATTTCATTCATTGCCGTAGCGACTAAATCAGTTTCTGAGTGTTGATGTCCCATGCTTACTTTGGTTTGACGACTAGCTTCTGATAACACATCTGTTGCAACGGTTAAGCTTTGCGAAGATTCTGTAAAACGGCCAATGACGGCTTTAAGGCGACCTTGAAGAATCTTAGCTGAAATAACAGCTTCACCAATTTCATCATTTCTCATTATTTTTATATTGCTAGTTAAGTCGCCCGTGGATAGATTCTTTATAATGACAGAAAGCGTATCAATCCTCTTGAAAACATTACTGTGCAGAAGGTAAAGCGTGGCAATAAATGATCCTACAAAAAATACATTGATCAAAATATGTATAATATCGGTTTCAAATAAACTTCCAGACATAACACCTGAAATTAAAAATGTGGCAAACAATACTGTTATGAGGGTATTAAATTTGGTCGCTAATGTGAGTTTTTCGAAGAAGCCCGGTTTAGGTAGTTTTTTGCCTGGAGATTGGTTTAATTCTTTATAAAGTTTTTCTGCGGATGAAACTTGTTCTGTTGTTGGACAACTTCTAACTGATTGGTAGCCAACTTTTTTACCTTTTTCATATACGGGTGTAACGTAAGCATCTACCCAGTAGTAATCGCCATTTTTACAAAGATTTTTAACAATACCTTGCCAAGGTTTATCACTTTTTATTGTGTGCCATAAATCTTCAAATGCTGCTTTTGGCATATCAGGGTGACGTACAATATGATGGTTAGAATTTACTAACTCTTGTTCTGTATAACCACTAATTTGAACAAAATCTTTATTACAATATTGAATAACACCCGATAAGTCAGTGATAGAAATGAGTGTAGATCCCTCTTTAAACTTCTGTTCTTTACCTTGCATGCTTAACCTCTACTACATCACTATAATTTTAATACAGCAAATTAATTAACGAATACAAGCTAATATAAACGCTTTTTAGTAAAATTGTACATATTTCGTAACGAATAAGTAAAAAAGTAGCCGAAGCTACTTTTTAAAGTTTAGGAAGGAAAAGATTGTTGATATTTTAACCACTACTAATGCTCAGTAACGAGATAACAATCAACAAGTCTTTTGATTGGTGTAATTACCAAATTTTAACGCGCTTTTCTGGTGCTATATACATATCATCCCCCGATTTAACATCAAAAGCTTCATAGAATTCATTCATATTAGAAAGTGAGCCTAAAGCACGAAACTCTCCTGGTGAATGAGGATCTGTTGCGACTCTATTACGCATTGATTTTTCAACAATTTTAGAGCGCCAAATTTGAGCATAACCCATGAAGAACCGTTGATCACCGGTTAAGCCATCAATCACTGGTGCTTCTTTACCATTTAATGAAGCTTTGTAAGCTTTATAAGCAATGGTCACGCCAGATAAATCACCAATGTTTTCACCTAAGGTTAATTTACCATTAACGTGTAAATCATCAAAAACTTGATAACCTGCGTATTGCTCAACTAGGGCTTTAGTACGTGTTGAAAACTCTTTTAGATCTTGCTCTGTCCACCAGTTACGTAGATTACCTTTAGCATCATATTTACTGCCTTGATCATCAAAACCATGTCCCATTTCATGACCGATTACAGCACCTATACCGCCGTAGTTTACTGCATCGTCAGCTTTCATATTAAAGAAAGGGGCTTGTAAAATAGCGGCAGGGAAAACAATTTCGTTTACGGTTGGATTATAGTAAGCGTTAACTGTTTGTGGCGTCATACCCCATTCCCATTTACGAATTGGACCACCAAGCTTTGAAATTTCTTTCTCGCTAGACACTTTACGTGAACGGATGATATTACCAACAAGATCATCATCAGCAATGTTTAATGCTGAATAGTCTTCCCATTTATCAGGATACCCAATTTTTGGTGTAAAAGCGGCGAGTTTAACATGTGCTGCTTTTTTAGTGTTGTCAGACATCCACTCTAAATCATCAATACTAGCACCGTAAGCATTACGTAAGTTTTCTACTAAAGTACTCATTCTTGATTTTGCTTGTGGCGTAAAATGATGGGCTACATACACTTTGCCGATAACTTCGCCTAAATTACTGTTTACAACACCAACACCACGTTTCCATTGAGGACGTTGCTCTTGACGACCGCTAAGTTGTTTTGAGAAAAAGTCGAAGTTTTCATTATCTAAACCAGCAGTTAAGTAACTAGAAAAAGTACTTAGCGTATTGAATGTTAAATATTGCTTCCAAGTTTCAAGTGATGTTTCATTAAATACTTTACCAAAGCCTTCAATGAAGTCAGGCTGGTTAATAATGATATCTTTTTGATCACCAACACCTTCAGCGGCTAAAAAGGCAGACCAATTAAATTCATTTGTCAGGCTATTGAGGTTATTCGTGGCAAACTTGTTATAGCGCTTTTCACTGTCTCGACTTTCTACACGTGTCCAATGAAATTTTGCTAAATTAGTTTCTAATGCCATGATATTGTTAGCAGCATCTTTACCATTGCTCAGATCTGCTAAGTCATACATTTTCTCAATATGTTCTACATAACCTTTACGCAACTCAACAAAGCGTTCAGCATCATTAAAATAGTAATCTTTATCTGGCAGATTTAAACCATTTTGCCAGATGTGAATTGCGTAACTTGATGAGTTTTTAGCATCGACACTAATATATAAGGCTAGCGGGTTATTAATGCCAGCATATGAATATTTACCAAAAAACGCCGCTAAATCATTTTTGTTTTGTAGGTTATTAATGGCCGTCAAAATGGATTGAATAGGTTTGATTCCTGCTGCATCTCGTTGCTCAGAATCCATAAAAGAGCGAAATAGATCTGCCACTTTTTGCTCATCTGAACCCGATTTTAGTCCTTTAGTTGCCGCAAGTTTTTCAATAATTACTTTAACATCACCGTCAGCTTTATCACGTAGATCATAAAAAGATCCAATAGCGGTTTTATCACCAGGAATCTCATTACGATCCATCCAGCCACCATTTACGTAGCGATAAAAGTTGTCTTGAGGGCGAATATTATTATTCATATTCGCCTTATCTATGCCTGAAGCTAAAGCTGTTTTTTGTACTATTACTTGAGCAGAATCAGTTGTTGTATTGTCATTGTTGCTACAACCGCTTAGTAACAGTAAAGATGAGCATACAGCGCTTGTTATAATCGCTTTCATTATTTTACTCTCATTTTATATTTTTAATTATTGGGTATTGATGTGCTTATAAATAGTTACCAGTACTTGGTATATAAGCAATGAATTGGTATTACGAGGAGTTTACGTTACGTTTCAGTTCGTGAAACTTCCTTTAAAATTCTAATTTAACGTTAAATTTATAAACTATTTACGTTTTGTTTACAATGAAAAAGTAATAGGTAAAGTGTTGCGAAATATTTATGATGGCTATTCTTCGTTAGATACTACAAACAAATCAACAGCACATTGGCACATTTCATCAATTTGGCTAGTGTCAGCATAAATACCATCAATCACCAACTGAGCTATACCGTGTAGCGTTGCCCAAGTAACTTGTGCAAGACGTAGGGTCTTTGGTGAATTGGGTAGTATTCCTTCTTTTTGCCACGTTTTTGTCATTTCAAGATGAAACTGAAAGCTAGGGTAAGCCACTTCTTTTAGTTTGGAAGGACTTTTTTTATCTTTCCATAATGTGCCACCAAACATCAGTTGATAGATAGCTGAGTTTTCAGTGGCAAATTTTACATAGTAATGAACAAATGCCTGATATTTCTCTTGTTCGGATGCATCTTTTCGCTTGAATATTTGTTCTGCTTGTTCTTTCCATGAAACAAAGCCTTGAGCAGCTATAGCAATAAGTAAATCGTTTTTATCTTTAAAATGATGGTATGCCGCAGTGCGTGAAACACCAATATGCATTGCTAATTTTCTTAATGACAATGCCTCAACACCACCTTCTGAGATCATTTTAGTGGCGGTAGTGAGTAAACTACTATACAAATCACCATGATGATAATTTGCTGATGTTTTTGCTTGAACTAACTCTTTTTGATCTTTTATCGTCATACGTTATTAGTTGCTCAATAATTGAGGTTATAAGTTTTTTCTATGGGGTAGTGCAACATTTGAGAAAATAAGCCCAGCAACAAGTGACATAAAAATTAAAAATGTTTGCGAACCAAGATCGGTTACTGCAAGCATTTGTTTACCTGTAACTAAGCTATTTAATCCAATATAAACTTTACTACCGGGTACCAGTACAACTAAGCCAAGTAGACGCACAATAGAAGAAGGTAAATTCATAATTCGTGAGAATAAATTGCTGTATATTCCTAACGCAAAAGCTCCTACAAAAGCGCCTAAAGCAACACCTAAATAGCTACTTGCCCAAATACTCACGCTAAATGAAATATACCCAGCAATCATGCCCCAAGGAGCATCTTTTAATCTTACTCTGAACAGTATTACTAACGAAATTGATAACGTGGTCACAGCTAACCATGAAGCCCAAACGGGCATGGTATCTGGTGGTATAAAAATCGTTTCCCCCCACATTAGCTTACCAAAAGCCATACCTAAAACGGCACCAAAATACAGCTTAAATAGCACCATAACGCTATCCATTATACGTGCAGTACCTGACATCAAATGTCGGGCAGCAAGTTCAGATAAACCTACGGTAAGTGATAAACCAGGAATAAAGGCAATAATGCTCGATAAAATAACCATGGGAATATTGATACTAGGATCAAATAATGAAATAAATGAGGCTAACAAAGAGGTAGTTAATGCAGCTAAGGGTTCTAACATTTCGGTCATACGACGAGAACGTTCTGCCCAAATAACAAAAAGGAAAACAATAAAGCCAAGAATGGTAGACCAAAACACATCATGCCAACTGGTTTGCATTAACATGGCAAATGCACCGCTAGAAGCGCCAAAAGCAAAAAACGGTAAGATCACGCCATAAGGGGGTGGCTTACAGTCAACTTCAGTTAAACGTTCTAGTGCTTCATCTAATGTTCGTTCGCCATTAACAAGTTCATCTACTAACTCATCAATACGTGCTAAAGATCCTAAATCAATTTCACCAGGAGTTACTCGGACTAAGTGGTTATATTGTTGATCATCTTCATTATCTGAAAGGATAAAAGTTAATGCTGTTGGAGTGATAATGAATGAGGCACGAATATCCAAGAAGCGTGCTATTGAAAGCAGGTTGTCTTCTAAACGATGTGCTGTAGAGCCTAATTTGTGCAATGCCTTGCCAAGACGAATAATAAATCGACGTTTTTGAAAAAAATCATCTGTTTGGGCTTGTGCAACGTGTGGCATTTAAACTCAGTCTCTAGCTAAAATTATGAATAAGAGGTATCTTGCGCAATCATAAATGATTTTGTTAAATCTAGGTAGATAAACTTAGTTAACTGAAGGGAATATAGATGACATTATTAATTATATTATTATGTGTGTTTGGTGCTGTGGCTCTGATGGTCGTGTTGGGAGAGCGATTCGGTAAACCTATGAGCGGAGAACAGCAAGCAAAATTTAGTAAAATAAGCTGGATTCTTGTTGTAGTCCTCATACTTGCAGCATTGATAAAACAGGTAATGTAGACCCTGTAATAAAATATGTGTAACTGCCTATTATTAATACCCATATAGGGTTTAGGATAGGCAGAATATCAATAAGAAAGAACTCGAAGCATTTGCTAAGCAAGCAGCTAAATCAATCCAATCACCTTTCATTAACCTCTTAAAGGTGATGTGACTTTATGGTGCTATAGAAAAACTTTGTGTTTGCGTGCATTCTCCTTGATCGTTATAGCTTTGATCATAAACATCAACATTTCCTTCGTTATCTAAAGTTATAATATTTGTTGTTCGGGTACCATATTCGGGTGAAACAATGAAAATAGAGCTTAATAGTTGTTCCCAACTTAATGGTACGCCTGTTTGGGGCAAATGCTCTGTTTGCGCTTGTTGATCACTTTTCATTAGTGTAAAAAGCTGATTAATATCTAAAGATTTATCGTTAATGGCGGAAGCAAGGTTAGTTTGTCCTAGTGCCATTTTAGGCCAAATATCGTCTAGCGCACCATTACATAAGCTATGAAAACCAGAGCGTAAGGCTTGATGTTTTTGTGAAACGTTATCAAAACAGGTAAGGTTGTTAAGCTCTCCGAAAACTAAGTTAAATCCGTTATATTGATTCGATGTAGTTGTTAATAATTGCGCCATTTCATCATCTTGCTTTGCCAATGCTTGCAAGACTAGATCGCCGCGAGATTGTTTGTTTTTGTCAATCAAATGCGGTTGGCGAAAATTGGTAAGTGCGCTAAATCGTCCTTGCCTATTTAAACCTAGCCAAGTGCCTCCTGCTTGTAAATCTTTACCTGCTAATACTTCATCATTTGACCACCAATGCATTGATTGTGTTGGTCTTGCGTGAAATTCATCGCGATTTGCACAAATGATGACAGGATATTTAGGATGTTGATTGATAGCAAAAAATAAAATACACATAGCAAATAGAGCGTTTATTGATTTGAAATTGGTTCTTATGATAACTCTTTCTTTATACGAGGGGCTAGCTCAGGTAGAATTTATTTATAGAATGAATTAACCAAGGCATTAGCGAATGTTTGAACTCCCAAAAATAAACCTAAAAGACAAAGTGTCACCGCAAGAGTGGCAAACTCGTGTTGATTTAGCAGCTTGTTATCGTTTAATGGTAATGCACGGCTGGGATGATCTTATTCATACTCATATCTCTGCCCGTATTCCAGATACAGAATATTTATTGATTAATGCATTTGGCTTAGCATTTGAAGAAGTTACTGCATCAAACTTAGTTAAAATTGATATCGAAGGTAACATTATTGATAAAGATTGTATGTTTGAGATTAACCCTGCTGGCTTTACTATTCATAGTGCAATTCATGAAGCACGCCATGAAGATATGTGTGTAATGCATGTTCATACAAATGAAACGATTGCAGTTGCAAGTGTTGAAGAAGGATTGCTGCCATTAAGTCAGTATTCTATGTTTGCACTTGCGTCGATGAGTTACCATGATTATGAAGGTCTTGCTGTTAATGCAGATGAAAAACTAAGACTGCAACAAGACTTAGGTAATGCCAATTTTATGCTATTGCGAAACCATGGTGCAGCCACATTGGGCAAAACGGTTGGGGATGCCTTTATGCACATGTATGATTTAACTAGAGCCTGTCAGGTGCAATTGCAAGTTATGGCTACAGGCATGAAACCAGTCTATGCACCTCAAAGTATTATTGATGGCATTAAGGCACAAGCAAACATTGTACATACTGGAAAAACAGGCGGAGAAACCGCGTGGCCAGCAATGTTACGTAGAGTGGCTAGAGCACATCCAGATTTTAATTCGTAACTCTTATTTTGTTGAATAGTGGCTTAACGTACATATGCAATTTATTGATTCGAAAAATGAAGAACCTAATTTAAAGAGATAAAAATGAAAATTACCCATATTGAAGTATTTGATATTCATTGTCCTAAACGCACGGCATGGAACCCAGTTTTTATTCGTATACATACTGATGAAGGTATTAGTGGTGTTGGCGAAGCAGGTTTAGCTTACGATTGGGGACATAGCGCTGCCGCTGCTATGATCAAAGAAATTAGTGAAGCGGTATTAATTGGTTTTAACCCGTTTAATACCGAATTACTGTGGTCACGTATGCTAAGAGAAAGCTTTTGGGGACTAGGTGGCGGGCCTGTTCTTTATTCTGCGATGAGTGCTATTGATACAGCGCTTTGGGATATTAAAGCGAAAGCGTTAGGCGTACCTGTTTATCAATTGTTAGGCGGCAAAGTTAACGACAAATTACGTACTTACGCCAGTCAATTACAATTTGATTGGGACAGTGAAATTAATAAATTAATTGAACCAGAAGAATATGCACAAGCGGCCTTAAAAGCAGTAAGTGAAGGTTACGATGCTGTTAAAGTTGATCCAATCGTTTATAACAAAGATGGCAGCTCATCTTTTGATCGCACTAAATTATTTACTAAACCACAAATGCGCTTATTTGGAGATAGATTGCGTGCAATTCGTGATGCGGTTGGTGAAGATGTTGATATCATTTTTGAATCACACTCATTAATGGGTGCAGCTTCGGCGATTCAAATGGGCGCTGTTATCGAAGAAGTTGGCTGCATGATGTATGAAGAGCCAGTTAATTACTTAAATCCTGCAGTACATAAAAAAGTGTCTGATCGCGTTAATGTACCTATTGCTGGCGGGGAGCGTTTATATCATCGTTGGGATGTTCGACCTTATTTTGAAGATCAAAGTATTGACGTATTACAGCCTGATGTTGGTTTATGTGGTGGCTTTACTGAAGCGAAAAAAGTATGTGATTATGCAGATGTGTACGATATTCGTATTCAAGCCCATGTTTGTGGTGGCCCAGTAGCTACAGCCGCTTCTTTACACTTAGAAACGGCTATTCCAAACTTTTTAATACATGAACATCATACTTATGCCATTAAAGATTGGAACCGTGAGTTATGTTTACAAGATCCGCAACCAGTTGATGGTTTTTTCCAAGTAACCGAAGTACCGGGATTAGGCATAGAGTTAAATGATGAAGTGGTGAAGAAATCACCGCATGTTGTAATCAAGTAGAATTACTACAATAATTTATTTGAGTATCTCGTTCATTGAATACCAATTGAGCGCATTGTCATAACACAATGCGCTTTTTTCTTGCTCGTTTAGGGCTTGAAAAAAGCTGCTTGATATTATTGATTGCCAATATGCCTGATAGCTTTTATGGCTAAATAAGCATAATGGAAAGTTACTGGCTAACATCACTCTTGCAGAGCCAAAAGTAGTAAAAATAAGTGAGAGGTTTTTGTTTAACCAAGATGCTTGATAATCTCTATCTGTCATTTCCCATCCAGAACACTTAATAGCAATATGGGGATAGGAAGATAATGTTGTTAAGTTATTTTGCCAATGTTTCCATTCATTAGCGTGAACGTTTAAAGGTGGGAAGCCAGCATGATTAATAATGAATTTGATATTAGTGTTACTAGCAACAACATCGCACAAAGCATTAATTGCCTCTTGATCTGTTAGCGATAGTTGCACTTCAAATATTAAACCTTTGTTATTGAGTAGGTTAATATTTTTAAGTACTTGTTTGTTTTTTAAAAGCGGTAATGCTTGTTCATCTAATAAATGACGAATGCCAACGAAAGAAGGGCGTTCAACTAATTTATTTAATACTGCAAGAATATCATTGCTTGATGTTGTTAAATCTATATTAGCGATAGTATGAAAAGCTTTATCACAAATTTCTTCTAACACTTCAAGTTCACGCCACGACTTTTCGTTATCAAAGCCAGCTTCAATATGAACAAATCCAGCTAAAGAGAGCGGTTCCTCAAGTAGTAAATCAGTTTCATTGAAACTTTTATTTATGCATTGCTTATCAGGCCAAAAAGGTGGATTTTCAGCCTTTAACCAGTGGTAATGCCCTAGCTCAAGTGCAAATAAATGTAAGTGAGGATCAATAATTTTCACTTTATAACTCGTTTATTTTTAATCAATATTATTGTGCAGTATATCCGCCATCAATTACCTGCAGGCTTCCTGTAATAAACTTAGCTTTATCAGAAGCTAAAAATAAGACTAATTCAGCAACTTCTTCTGGCTGACCTAGGCGATTTAATGGTTGTAAGCTGGCTTCTTCTTGATGAATTTCAGTTTTATCCGCGCCAGATTTTTCACAATAATTATTAATCGCTTGGTGATAAAGTGGCGTTTCAATAGTACCGGGGCAAACAGCATTAGCGCGAATATTAAATTCAGCATAATCTAGCGCTGTGGTTTTTGCCATGGAAGCAAGTGCAGCCTTACTTAAGTTATAGGCAAAAGAATTGTTTTTAGCGATTAAGGCTTGGTCGGAAGACATGAGAATTATTGCGCCATTATTATTAGCTTTCATGCTAGGTAATACCGCTTTTACTGCGGCATAAGCGCCTTTAACATTGATATTGAAAACCTTATCAAAGTCATCTTCTGACGTGTTTTCTATATTGGCTGAAAAATGAATGCCTGCGTTTGAAACCAGTACGTCAATTGTCTGCTGCTGAGCAATATTATTGATGATATTGCTCACTTGGTTCACATCGGTCACATCACAGTGACAAAACTCACCGTCAGGAGAGGGCGCTAAGTCTAAATTAAAAACATGATAATTATTTTGTTCAAATAGTTTCACAATACTTAAACCTATACCTGAACTACCGCCGGTAACCACACATGTTTTTTTCATTTAACTGAACCATTTATATCGTTAATAAAGCATTTTAGTCATGATAACGTTAAGTTCAGTTAAGTGCCATTTTCTTATTTTAGTAAATTCGTTATAATGCGCCTAATTATAAAAGTTGAGATTTTTCCATGAGAGCATGTGGCGTTGAAATAAAAGGTAATGATGCAATTATTTGTATTATGTCTAAAGAAAATAATTTGTATGATATTCCTCATACGCGAGTACAAAAAATTAGCCTTGATAACGCAGGTGAAGCTGAGCAAGTACAGCATTTTCAGTTTACCTTTGCAAAGTTAATGGAAGATTACCAAGTAAGCCATGTACTTATTAAAGGACGTGCTTTAAAAGGAAAGTTTGCTGGTGGTCCTATAGGCTTTAAAGTAGAAGCGGCAATTCAATTAATCAAAGAATTACATGTTGAAGTTCTGTCAGCTACTTTCATTAAAAAAGAACTAGCTAAGAGTCAAATTGATATCGACTTTAGAGATACAGGTTTAAAACAGTATCAAGAACAAGCATTTACTACGGTTTTTTCTTATTTAGAAACAGTGTAACCACTACTAGATAACTTAATCCTTATTAAAAAAAGCGCATTTTTTGCGCTTTTTTTATGCCTAAATTTTACTTTTAAAGTAACCACTTTATAAAAATCATTACTATTCTTACTTGAGAAAATGTTTATAACATGATTTAATCAAAAACTCATACGAGGTCTGACCACTTGATTTGTAGTGTCGAGTAGGACTGCTAGATTAATATTGGAGATACCCTTATGCCTGAATATAAAGCACCGATTAGAGATATGAAGTTTGTAATGCAAGAGTTATTTGATTGTGACGGTCACTATCAACGACTTGGGTATGAAGATGCCAGCCTAGATATGATCGATGCTATTATTGCAGAGGCAGCCAAGTTTACAGAACAAGTTGTTGCTCCAATTAATCAAAGTGGTGATGAGCAAGGATGTACTTGGAAAGATGGTAATGTAACCACTCCTGATGGCTTTAAAGAAGCGTATCAACAATATGTTGAAGGCGGTTGGCCAACATTAGCGCAAAATGTTGACTTTGGTGGTCAAGGTTTACCGCACTCCTTAAATACAGCTATTACAGAATTTTTCTCTAGTGCTAATCATAGTTTTGCTATGTATCCTGGATTAAGCCATGGTGCATTAGCAACAATTGAAGCACACGGTACTGATAATCAAAAAAATATCTTTATGCCAAAGTTAGTTGAAGGTTCATGGACAGGCACTATGTGCTTAACAGAGCCTCATTGCGGTACAGATTTAGGTATGCTGCGTACTAAAGCAGAAATTAATGATGATGGTAGTTATTCACTAACGGGAACTAAGATTTTTATTTCAGCAGGTGAACATGACTTATCAGATAATATTGTACATATAGTCATCGCCCGTATTCCAGGTTCACCAGAGGGTAGCCGAGGTATTTCACTATTTATTGTTCCTAAATTCAACATAACAGATGAAGGTGAAGTTAGTGATAGAAATGCCGTTAGTTGTGGCTCAATTGAACATAAAATGGGAATTAATGCTAATGCAACTTGTGTAATTAATTTTGATGGTGCTAAAGGCTACTTAATTGGTGAAATTGATCGTGGTTTAAATTGTATGTTTACCTTTATGAATGCAGCGCGTTTAGGTGTTGCTACTGAAGGTGTTGCCGCAGCTGAAGCATCATTTCAAGGGGCACTAACTTATGCTAAAGATCGACTACAAATGCGCTCATTGTCAGGTGTTAAAAACCCAGAAGGGCCAGCTGATGCAATTATAGTTCACCCAGATGTACGTCGTATGTTACTTACACAAAAATCTATTGCTGAAGGTGGTCGTGCATTAATTGCTTATTTATCACAATTGGTAGATGTTGGTCATGCGCCACTTGATAAAGTAAATGAAGAAGAAAAGGCAATCGCAGAATCAAAATTAGCCTTACTGACTCCAATTGCTAAAGCGTTCTTAACCGAGTTAGGCTTAGAGTGTACTAGCCATGGTATACAAGTATTTGGTGGCCACGGCTTTATTAAAGAGTGGGGCATGGAGCAACTGATGCGCGATACAAAAATTAGCTGTTTGTATGAGGGAACAACAGGAATTCAAGCACTGGATTTATTAGCTCGAAAAGTCTTAGGTTCAAAAGGGGAAATATTAAAACCATTTGGTGCTGAAATAGCTGCTTTTTGTCATGAGAATAGTGAAAATGAAGACATGTTAGAGTTCATCAAACCGATTACAGATTTTGGTGCTGATTGGCAAAAAATTACTGAAATGGTTGGTGCAAAGGCGATGTCAAATCCTGATGAAATTGGTGCAGCGTCGGTAGATTATTTAATGTATTCAGGTTATTTAACACTGGCATATTTCTGGGCGAAAATGGCAAAAGTGGCGCAAGATAAATTAGCGTCAAGTGATGAAGATAGTGCTTTTTATCAAGCAAAAATTAAAACAGCACGCTTTTATTTTCAACGCATTTTACCAAGAGCCAAAGGGCATGCTGCTTGTCTTGAAAGTGGTAGTGAATCTATGATGGCACTCAGTGCAAATGATTTTGCTTTCTAATAGGGTATTTGCCGTTAATTAAAAAAAGGAAGCTATATGCTTCCTTTTTTTAAATCTCAGTTATAAATATACCAATTATTAAGGTTTGATAATTTCTTGTACTGCCAACTCTAAGTTAGGGTTGTTAATGTCTGAACTAGTCGATTTATATATTGCTTGACCTTGGCGATTAATAAAAAAAGTCGTTGGTGTTCCTCTAACTCCATATTGGCTAGCAACAGACTCCCCATGAACAGCCGTAATAAAGTCATAACCCCTATTTTTAATCTCATCTTGTGGTAAAGCACCATCATCTTCATTAAAGCTAATTGAAACAATTTTAATACCTGATTGTTGATACTTTTCTTCCAGTTCAACTAACTTAGGCTGTAATTTTTTACAATAAGGACACCAAGTTGCCCAGAAATGTAAAATAACGGGTTTTCCTTGATAATCACTGAGTGAAATTGATTCGCCTGCTTGTGTTGTTAATTGCCAAGCGGGTGCTGTTGGGGGACCTTCTGCAGCAGCATTTGGAATATACCAAAGTAGAAGGAGAAGTATGCTTGAAAAATATTTTATTTTTTTCATAAAAAAACTAGGTAAATTTGAATTGTATTAAGAAGACCCTAGTTCAGTCATTTTTATTGCAGAGGTTTACTCAGTTTTGAGTAAGTAGTACAAAGTTTGTGTTTTTTATTATTTTTGCAAAATAAATAACTGCTACATCAACAGATAAAATTTTCTATTGAAGTAGCAGGTGAATATTATTTTTAAATTATAGCCCTAAAACTTTTTTACCTTGTTCAAAAACAATATCAACAGGAATGTTAGCTGCTTCTAAACGTGCTAAATCAGTTGATAACGTTTTGCTAATTACCCCTTTACTGGCAACAAGATCATTCACACCTTGATAATCACCATTCCCTTGTAAAGTTAAAATAAGCTTAGAAAGTGAATCGATTGCAGCAGTCATTTTATCCATATTCACACTATATAAGCCTTGTTCATTACGGCTGAACGCACCAGCTTCTTGAAAGTAATTAAAACGTACCATATTAGCTTTGCCGTGTGCTGAACTTGCACCAAAACGCACAGAGCGGAATATTCCAGCCATAAAAGTTGTGTAGTACTCTTCTAATGTTCCTTCTGTAATGACACCTTTATCAAGTAGTTGGCGTACCATGTACAAACCTAAAATATCAGCTTTACCTTCTTCTAGAGCACTTGCGTGCTCTTTAAGTGATTGGCGGACAGTACCTTTATTATTGAGTGTATTTTTGATGCCTAAACCGTGTGCAACTTCGTGAAACATAGTATTTGCAAAGAAACCTGTAAAAGTCACGTTCTTACGTTGCTCAGGTACAATTAACGTTTCAGCTATAGGCTGCATTATGGTATCAAACTTGGCACGCATTGCATTTTTCAGTTGTAAACGGCGAGTACCTTTTTCTAATTGTACTTGTTCATCGTTAGGTAAATTGATTGCAATTGTTTTACTACCTGCGTTTGAGTGGCCACCATAATAAATTACATCGTAAGCATTTAAGTCAGCATCAGAGCCCGGAACTTCAGCTTTATATTTTTTAGATACAGGTAACTCTTTTTGTAATTCAGGTAGATATTGAGCATATTTAGCTAACTTTTTACTCCATGATAAATCTTTGATTAATACGTAGGCTTCAAAAGCTGCGCGATAACCAAATAATTGATCTTCATAGTTTTCTATTGGACCAATAACAACATCAATCGGATTGTTTTTCATATCCATCCAAGCTAAATCTGATGCTTGATAATCATCGGTACGTAGAGCATTAGCACGCATTATTAGATAATTAGCAAATTCTTTATCATCAGCAAATGTTGCTGCTTTTTCTAAAATAGCAGCCGCACGATTGATCTCATCACTGTATAATTCAGAGTAGGCAACGGTTACTAATTTTCCATCATCATTACGGCTGATCATTGAATATAGCCCATCTTTATTGGCTAAATCGGCTTGTTCAAACTCAGCTTTAGTCATATCTTTTGGATAAAACTCAGCACCGTGTGCTTTCTTTTCACTTTGAGTTAGAAAAACTTTATCGCCGTCTAATCTATCCCAAGGACCATAATTTATTTCTGCAAAGCGGCGAACCTTCTCATCTTTAATAGCGGCAAGGAATGTTTGCTTATCTTGTGAAAAAGCTTGTTGCCAAAATAAATCGTCCATTATTTTTGAAGCATCAATTAACAAGGCAAGCATTTGTTTTTGGTTTGCTGATAAATGACTTAAATCAGCAGTTAAGATGACTTCTTTGTATATATCTAGACGATCAGAGTAATTATCAACTAATTGAATAGCGGGTTGCAGCTGGTTTTTTGAAGGCGCTACTGTCGTAGAATTAGTTGTTTGTTGGTTACATGCTGTTAACGAAGTTGTTGCAAGTAATACAATTGCCGCAATTTTTGTTAGCGGTGCTTTAAATTTAAAGAGTGTCATAGTCAGTCTCGATTGTTATTTCGTTATGAGACTATGAAAATTTTTTGGTGAGTGCAATAGTTGAAGTGAATATAAATGTTAATAAGGTGTAAATATAAATGTTCATATAGTTAGATCAAATTCTAGGCATAAAAAAACCGACATAAGTCGGTTTTTTAAATACTATTCTAATTAATCAGAAAAACGTAATGTGCTATTTAGCCTATAGAGCTTTAATTGCAGCATTTAAACGGCTCTTACTACGAGCAGCTTTGTTTTTATGAATAAGACCTTTACTTGCGTAACGATCTAAAATTGGCGTAGCAGCAGCTAATTCTTTAGTTGCTACTTCTTTATCACCGGCTTCAATAGCTGAAAGTACTTTTTTAACTAAAGTACGCATCATTGAGCGACGGCTTGCATTGTGTTGACGGCGCTTTTCAGATTGTA